>DASUOA010000243.1:0-9226 GCA_036276895.1 Arenimonas sp.
GGTGCCGTTCCGTGCGGGTGGGGAGATCGGCTGGCGGTTGGCGTAGCTGTATCAGCCGGGCCGGGAGCGGTAATCCACGCTCAGGCCAACTCGCTGGACCGCACGCGTCCTTGTGCATCGGTGACGACGCGATAGCGCCGATTGCCGTACCAGAAGCTGAGGCGATACAGGCCCAGCTCGGGGCCGGTGCCGCGTTCGGACAGTGTCTGGATGCGGCCGGTGTCCATCAGTGTGCGGAACTCTTCGAGCGAAAGGCCAAGTGCGGTCGCGACCGTAGCCGCGTCGACCTCGATCTCCGGTCGCGGCAACGGTGCCAGCGTGTCAGCCACCGCAGCCACCACAACAGTCGGAAGGCAACAGCGTGATCGCCTGCGCGTCCACCGCCATCCCGGCCTCATCGGCCAACGACTGCAGTTCGTGCTTCGACAGGCAGGTCGAGAGCCGCAAGCTGAGCGCATACGGGGCGTGATCGAGCACGGCGCTCGGGTCCTCGCTGCTCAGCAGGTGCGCGAAGCGATCGGTGTCGACTGATTCGCGCGGCAAGGTGATGACGTATTGCATGGGTCCTCCGTCGGTGGTGGAACGGGTTGGAAGTTCGATCAGGTGTGCAGGTATCCACCGACGTCACTGGCTGCGCAGCCGGCGCAGGCTATCGTGGGCGAAGCCGAAGAAGGCGAGGCTCCAGGCGGCGAGGCCGAACACCAGCATGATTTCCGGCAAGGGCGCCAGAAATGGCAGCGGCAGCGCCTCGGTCAGGCGTTGGCTGCAGGCGGCGTACATGCCGATGGGAAACACCGCGCCCCAGTACAACGGGTCGTAGCGCAGCGGGAAGCGCTGCAGCAGATGGCGCCAGATCGCCAGCAGCACCAGCATCGGGATCCACCAGGTTCCGGTCGCCCAGTAGAAGACGGTGAAGCCCTTGAGGAAAGGCAGCAGCGATTGCAGGAAGGGCGCGTCCGGTGCGTTGAGGATGAGCTGGCAGCCGGCCAGGGTGGAGATCGCCATCGCGCCCATGTTGATCCAGTACGGCGGCGACAGGTCGGCGGGCGAGAAGGCGAAAAAGGTGTAGCGGTAGAAGATCAGGGACATCATCCAGATGTAGAGCATGCCGCCCCACAGCCACATCGATAGCGCGAAGAAGTTGAGTTCCAGTCGATAGGGCTGACCGAGCCGGGTGGCGAGCAGGGCCGACAGCACCGCCATCGACTGCGTGGAAACGACCGCCAGCAACCAGCCGCCGTTGATGCCTTTGTCCAGCGTTGGTTTGTCGGTCTTGACCACCAGCACGGTGAACACGGTGTAGGTCAGCAGCAGCCACAGCAGCAGGGCCACGCCCCACAGCGCCAGCGCGGCGTTGCGGCTGTCGGCGATCAGCAGGCACTGGCTGCCGAGTACCGCCGTGGCGGCGACCACGGTGAAGAAGCCCGGTGCGCGCAGATGGTCGAACAGATCGGCGGCCATCCGTCGTGGCCATAGCCGGGCCCGCGCGAGATAGGCGACCCACAGGCCGAGGTAGAGCACGCCGTTGAGCAGGAACAGGGCCCAGGACAACCGGCTCCAGCCGAGCAGATGCGCGGCGATCGAGACGATGCCGGTCGCCATCGCCATGCCGAAGTAGGCCGGCGACAGTTCGGCGAGCCCCGCACCGAGCCGCGCGCTCATTCCCGGTGCGAGCTGGCCCATGTCGGCGTGTCGCTGTCAGAACGGCAGCGGCAACACCTCACCGGACAGATGCGCGAGGAACATGAAGATCGCGACCAGCACCGCATTCAATGCCCAGGCCACCGTCAGGTAGCGGGCGATGGCGCTGAACAGAGGCGAAGTGGTGTTGTCGGCATCGACCCAGATGGTGCGGGTGATCCATGCGGTATAGACCAGAAAGCCGGCCAGCAGCAGGCCCAGCGTCATGTGGTCGACCTGGGCGTAGGCCAGCACGATGCCGCCAAACAGCAGGTGGCTGAGCAGCACGCCCCAGATCCAGAACACCACCCACAGGCGAGTGCGGCCCCGGGTGTCGGGCGACAGGAAAGCGGTATGCGCGCTCATGGCGATTTCTCCGGTGGGGGCGAGGCGGCTCAGGCCGCCTGCAGGTTGACCAGCTCGCCGTCGCGATCGACGGCGAGGAATTGCGCGATGCGGCCGCCCTTGATCTGCTCGACCATCATCTTCAGCGGCTGCACTGCTTCGTCGGAGTTCGGCGGATGGCCGCCGCGGCCGGGCAGGGCGCCGACGAACAGGATCTGCCAGTCGATGCCGGTGTCGCGCGATTCGGCGCACAGCGCTGCGAAATCGGCGATCTCGTCCGGCGTCTTGTCGACGCACAGTACCGGCGCCAGGGCGCCGCCCTCGCCGCGCTCGAACGCGGCACGCTCGGCCTCGGTGGCATCGCGTGGCAGTTCGGCGGCAGCAAATACCAGCAGCAGGCGTTGCGGATCGGGCTGGCTGCGGGCGGCGGTGAGCAGGTCGGAAAAATCGCGCAAGGACATGGCAAGGCTCCAAGGGGCTGGTTCCAGACTAACCCCGGGCAAGCTCGCGGCGCCTGACCTGCGTCAATGATCGCGAGGGTGGCCGCGGCGCAGACTGCCCCGGATTTCACTGCCACGGAACCTGCCATGAGCCTCGACGTCCTCGCCACCCCTTCCCTCGACCGCCTGCGCCTGGCCCTGCGCGCGCAGGATCCGACCGCCGAGGTCGCCTTCGTCGACGGCCGCCTGCGCGTCGACAGCGTGCTGGCTGACGACGCGGTGCTGGCTATCGCCCGCCGCGAGCTGGGCGATGTCGAGGCGGCACCGATGCAGGAAACGCGCGAAGGCTGCTGCGGCGGGTGCGGCGGCGCCGGCCACTGAGCCCAGGCGCGGCTCAGCCGCGCAGCCAGTCCCTCACGAAGGCGTCGGCGTCCAGGGCCTTGGCGAAATGCCAGCCCTGCGCCAGGTCGCAGCCGAGCTGCGCCAGTGCTTCGGCCTGCTCGGCCGATTCGACGCCCTCTGCCACCGTCTGCAGGCCCAGCGTGCGCGCCATGGCGATGATGGTTTCGACGATGGCGTGGTCGTTGCGGTCGACCAGCATCTCGCGCACGAAGGACATGTCGATCTTCAGCTTGCGCGCCGGGAAGCGCTTGAGATAGCTCAGTGACGAATAGCCGGTGCCGAAGTCGTCGATCGCCAGCGAGAAGCCCAGCTCCGCCAGTTCGTTCATCTGCTGCACGGCGATCTCGGGGTCGGCGACGATGCTGCTTTCGGTCAGTTCCAGCTCGAAGCTGGCAGCGGGCAGGCCGTAGTCGTCGAGCACGGCGCGCAGATTGGACAGCAGGCGCGGGTCGGAGAACTGCTGCGCCGACAGATTGATCGCCAGCAGCGGCGGCGACAGGCCGGCATCGCGCCAGGCGCGCAGTTGCCGGCAGGCGCGACGGAACACCCAGCCGCCGAGCGCCGGCATCATGTTGCGGGCTTCGGCGATCGCCACGAATTCGGCCGGCGACATCCAGCCTTCCTGCGGGTCCTGCCAGCGCAGCAGCACTTCGGCGGCCTCGAGGCGTTGATCGCGCAAGCACAGCAGCGGCTGGTAATGCAGCTGCAGGCGATCTTCAGACAACGCCCGCTCCAGCCGCGCGGCGATATCGAGCTGACGGATCAGCGCCGCGCCCATGTCTTTGCGATAGAAGCAATGCCCGACACCGGCGGACTTGGCGCGGTACATGGCGAGGTCGGCTTGGCGCAGCAGGTCCTCGGCGCTGTCGCCGTCGTCGGGGAATAGGGCGATGCCGATGCTGGCGTCAAGCGAAAAGCGATGTCCTTGCGAGCGCACCGGTGCCTGCAGGCAGTGCTGCAGTTCGCTGGCGGCATGCTCGGCTTCGCTGCGCCCGGCACCGGGCAGGATCACCGCGAACTCGTCGCCACCGGTGCGTGCCAGTGTCTGCGCCTGGTCCAGACGCAGACGGAAGCGGCGCGCGACTTCGCCCAGTGCACTGTCGCCGATGCTGTGACCGCGACTGTCGTTGACCTCCTTGAAACGATCGAGGTCGATGCACAGCAGCGCGGCGCTGGTGCTGGCATCGCGCGCCACCGCCAATGCCTCGTCAAGGCGCAGCTTGAGCAGGGCGCGGTTGGGCAGGCCGGTGAGTTCGTCGTAGTAGGCCAGCCGCTCGATGGTGGCCGCCTGCTGCATGTGCGCGCTGATGTCAGTGCGTACCGACACGTAATGACTGGGGCGACCCTCGGGGCCGAGGATCGGCACGATGGTGGACTTCACCCAGTACAGCGAACCGTCCTTGGCGCGATTGCAGAACTGGCCATGCCAGGTGTGTCCATGACCGATGGTCGACCACATTTGCCGCATGAAGCCGCGTGGGTGGGTTCCGGAGTTGAGGATGCGGTGGTCCTGCCCGAGCAACTCGTCGCGGCTGTATTTCGACAGCTCGCAGAACTTGTCGTTGGCGTAGACGATGCGGCCACCGCGATCGGTGATGGCGACGATGGCGTGCTCGTCGAGCGCGTGCAGAATGCCGGCCAGCAGGTCGGGGCGGGCATCCAGGGTGTCGAGATAGTCGCTCGTCCCGGCATCGGGACGGGGGTGCGTCAAGTTCAGCATGCGTGCTCCGTCCGCGCACCGGCGTGGCGCCGGTCATGCGGATAAGGCAGCCTCGCACGCCGATCAGCCCGGCGACTTGATCTGGCGCATCAATTGCGCGGGTTTGTCGTCAGTTGTTGCCACAGCGCCTCGACCCGGCGCTGCACGGCGGCGTCGGCCACAATCGGCTGACTCCAGGCGCGCGTGGTCTCGCCCGGCAGCTTGCGGGTGGCGTCGAGGCCCAGCTTCGAGCCGAGGTTGGGCTCGGGGCTCGAAAAGTCGAGGTAGTCGATCGGGGTTTTGTCGATCAGCACGGTGTCGCGCACCGGGTCGACGCGGGTGGAGATCGCCCAGATCACTTGGCCCCAGTCGCGCACGTCGATGTCGTCGTCGGTGACGATCACGAACTTGGTGTAGGTGAACTGCCGCAGATACGACCACACGCCCATCATGATGCGGCGCGCATGCCCAGGGTACTGCTTGCGGATCGCGACCACGGCGATGCGGTAGGAGCAGGCTTCCGGCGGCAGCCAGAAGTCGACGATCTCCGGGAAGACTTTCTGCAGGATCGGCACGAACACGTCGTTGAGTGCCATCGACAGCACCGAGGGTTCGTCATGCGGCGAGCGGCCCATGTAGCTGCCGTGGTAGATGGCGTCGCGGCGCAGGCGCAGGCGCTTGACGGTGAATACCGGGAACGTGCCCTGCGCGTTGTAGTAGCCGGTGTGGTCGCCGAAGGGGCCTTCGAGCGCGGTGTCTTTTGGTGCGATCTCGCCTTCGAGCAGGATCTCGCTGCCGGCCGGTGCGTCGAGGCCGGTGGCCTCGCTGTGCCAGACGCGCGAGCGCTGCCCGCGCAGCAGGCCGGCGAATTCGTGTTCGGACAGGGTGTCCGGCACCGGTGCGACGGCGGCCAGCATCGTTGCCGGGTCGCAGCCGATGGCGACCAGCAGCGGGAACGGTTTGCCGGGATTGGCTTGCTGGAAGTCGGCGAAGTCGAGGGCGCCGCCGCGGTGCGGCAGCCAGCGCATGATCACGCGGTTGCGACCGATCAGTTGCTGGCGGTAGATGGCGAGGTTCTGCCGTTTCTGTCGCGGGCCGCGGGTGATGACGAGGCCGAAGGTGATCAGGCGGCCGGCATCCTCGGGCCAGCAGTGCTGGATCGGCAGGCGGGTGAGGTCAATGTCGTCGCCTTCGATGATGGTTTCGTTGAAGGCGGCGTCGCGCACGTGTTTCGGGGCGACGTGGGCGAGTTGGGCGAGCTCAGGCCAGCTGGTCAGTGCTTCGCGCAGGTTGCCGGGCCAGCGCGGTTCTTTCAGCGAGGCGAGCAGTTGGCCGAGTTCGCGCAATGATGCGAGTGGGCGGCCGCCGAGGGCGAGTTCGATGCGACCGCGGTGGCCGAAGAGGTTGCCGAGCAGGGCGTGTGGTGAGCCTTTCGGTTTTTCCATCAGCAGGGCAGGGCCCTGTTGCTTCAGCGCGTGTTGGCACAGCGCGGTGCTTTCCAGATGCGGGTCGACTTGTTGTTCGATGCGCAGGAGTTGGCGCTTGGCTTCCAGCGTATGCAGGAAGCTGCGGAGGTCGTGGTGGGTCATGCGTGCGAGGTGCGCGGAGCGCGCCGGGGTGGGTACAGGCATGTCGCGGGACGCCGTGAATACGTCCCTGTAGGCTTCACGGTGGCATCCATGCCACCGAGACCCGCGCCATACCTGTACCCACCCCGACGCCCGATGCATTTCGGCGTGTTGCTAATGCGAAGAGCAAAACGCAGCTTCTGCTTCTGCTTCTGCTCTTTGCTCTGAAAGCGCGACGACTGTCGGTTGCGACGTGGGCGGGGGAGGGTTCGCGTGACTCTCTTTGCCATGGATGGCAAAGCGAAGCCTACATGGACGTATTCACGGCGTGTCACGCGAACCCTTCCCCGCCCGCGGCGCCCTCGCAGACCTCTCCGCTGCTTTCCATCAAGTCCCGCAAAGCATCGATTCGCGAGTCAATCGCGATACCGTGATCCCGCAACCACTCGCGTGAAAACAGCGTTTCCGCATAGCGCTCGCCGCGATCGCAGAGCAGGCTCACGATGCAGCCCTGCTGTCCGGCGTCGCGCATCGCGGTGGCCAGGCGCAGGCAGGCGATCAGGTTGGTTCCGGATGACCCGCCATAGCGTCGTCCGAGCATCTCCTCGAGCAGCCAGGCGGCGGCGATCGAGTCGGCGTCGTCGATCTCTTCGACCGCATCCACGACTTCGAACAGGAAGCTCGGCTCGACGCGCGAGCGGCCGATGCCCTCGATCAAGGTGGGTTGCGTGGCGCGTGCGTTGCGATCCATCGACGTCCAGCCGCGCGAGAAAGCGCTGCCGGTTGGCTCGGCGACGCACAGGCTGGTGTCGAGGCGGCGGTAGCGTAGGTAGCGGCCGATGGTGGCCGAGGTGCCGCCAGTGCCGGCGCCGCAAACGACCCAGCTCGGCACCGGCTGCGGCTCGCGCTGCAGCTGCTGCAGGATCGATTCGGCGATGTTGTTGTTGCCGCGCCAGTCGGTGGCGCGCTCGGCCAGGCCGAACTGGTCGAGGTAGCACAGGCTCTCGGCTTCGGCGAGTGACTGAGCATGCGCGGCGCAGTCGCTGTCCGGGTCGATCAGGTCGCACTGGCCGCCGAGGGCGCGGATCGCGGCGATCTTGCCCGGTGCGGTGCAGCGCGGCATCACCGCGATGAAGGGCAGGCCGAGCAGGCGCGCGAACCAGGCCTCGGAGATCGCAGTGCTGCCCGAAGATGCATCGATCACCGTTTGACCAGGCAGCAGGCGACCGTTGCACAATGCGTACAGATACAGCGAGCGCGCGAGGCGGTGCTTGAGGCTGCCGCTGGGATGCGCGGCTTCGTCTTTGAGATACAGCGTGATGCCGGGGAAGGCCGGCAGGTCGACGCGCAGCAGATGGGTGTCGGCCGAGCGCGCGGCTTCCTGTTCCAGCGCGGCCAGCGCGCCGTGCAGCCATTCGCGGGTGGCCAGCGTCATCGCGCTAGCCCGGCTTTCCGGCCGCTCCCGGCCGTCCTGGCCTCCGCGGCACTCGGGCATCCTGCCCTTCGTCGGCGCGTGGCGTCGCCACGATCCACAGCGAGCGCAGCACCCAGGGCAGGAACACCGCAAGCCAGCCGAAGGCCGCCGCCTGCAGCCAGGGTAGCGGCTGCGGCAGCAGTTCGACCACGATGCGGAACACGGTCAGCACCTGCATGCCGACGAAGGCGAACAGGGCCACGCTGCCGAGTTCCAGCGGTCGGCCGGAATGGCCCTGGGTCACGCGCGTCACCATCGCCACCAGCAGGCTGCCGAACATGCCCAGTGACAGCGCATGCAGCGGGCCGCGCCCGAGTATCCAGGCGTCGCCGAGCAGCAGCCACAGGCTTTGTGTTGCGTACAGCAGCATCGCAATCGGCATCCAGGCGAAGCCGACAAAGAGCACCGTCAACAGCGCCGGCGCAGCACGACGCGGCCACCAACGGTAAAGCGTGTAGGCGGCGACGGCGGCCAGCGGCAGGTCGGCCAGCCACAGCCAGGCGAGGGCGTTGCTCAACTCCAGCAGCAGGTGTGCGAGGCTCAGCGCGAACATCGCCGCGAGCACCGGCAGCGGGCGCCAGTCCTGGTAGCCGAGCACGACGTTGCGGGCGAAGAAGGGGAACATGCGGTGGGCGACGGTCAGGTAGATCGGCAGCAGCAGGCCGAAGGTGCCGATGCGGTTGGCAGCCATCACCAGCCGGATGTCGCCGCCGTGCAGCCAGGCGATGAAGCACAGCCATCCGATGAAGCCCAGTGTGATGGCGGCGAAGCAGGCGTTGGCGTGCCAGGTGCGGAAGCGGTCCTGGCGTAGCCAGGCGAGCAGGATCAGCGCGCCCGCACCCCAGCCGGCCAGGGTGTTGATGGCGCCGAGGTGCATCAGCATCGCCGAGCCAGTGGAGAGGCTGGCCAGCAGCAGGGCTTGTCCGGAGAGGATGCCGAAGGCGACCGGCAGGTAGTGCCAGCGGGTGGCGGATTCGAGGCCCATCCAGCGCGGGAACACGGTGAGCAGGAAGCCGAAGATGAAGGCCGGCAGCACCTGGTATTGCATCAGCAGGCCATGCACCCAGCCGGCGGGCAGCGTCGGCGTCGGCAGTGCAGCGCCGGCGAGCCACAGCGCCCACCAGGTCATCGCTGCCAGCACATTGGTGGCACCGATGAAGAACAGCAGGCGATGCGGGGCGGCGGCGATTGCGCCGAGCAGGGCGGTCGGCGCGGGGGGCAAAACGCGGATATCCATGCTCGGAAGTGTCGGCCGGACCACCGCCGCCCGCCTTGACGCAAGTCAGGTGGCTTCAGTGGTAATCGCTACGCCGCCGACGCATACCCGCGGTAGGCGGTGCCGCCGCCGCTTCGCCCTGCGTACCCTGCAGCGGCGCATGCAAGGGAATACGCAAGCGGAACTCGCAGCCCTCGCCGGCTTTGCTGTGCAGGGTGATCTGCCCGCCCAGTACCTGTGTGGTGAGGTTGTAGACCAGATGCAGGCCAAGACCCGAGCCGCCGCTGCCCCGGCGGGTGGTGAAGAACGGTTCGAAGGCGCGCGCAGCCACCTCGTCGGACATGCCGACGCCGTCATCGCGGTACTGCAAGCGAACAGCGCCGGCCTCTGCTTGCACCTGAA
>DASUOA010000244.1:0-3782 GCA_036276895.1 Arenimonas sp.
CGACACTCGCTGCCACCGCGGTGACCGTCAGCGACAGCACCTGCAAGGCCAGCGCCCGGCGTCGATCGAACTGGCGGCAAGGGTAGTAGGCGGACAGGGCGACGAAGCCATGCAGCAGCGCCAAAGGCAACGCGAAGGCCAAGGCCGATGTCCAGTCGATCGCGCTGACCAGTACGCCGAGCGCGGCCGCGGCGGCACCCAAGGCCAGCAGCAACACGGCATAGCCGAGCAGTCGCGTCGGCGCAGCAAGCAGCGGATGCATGCCGGACGCGCCTCAGCTCTTCACCTCGACCGCGCCCATCACCGCCCAGCCCTCGATCACCAGCCGCTTGTCGCTCTGCATCGGCGGCAGCGATTTGACTTCGATCGCGCCGAGCAACGGCACGCCGTTGACCACGACCTCCCAGTCCGGCGGAACCTGGATGTCGATACCGCCCCAGAACGCGAACACATGCAGCCGCACTTCGCCCTCGACTTGCGCCTGGCGCAGATCGAGCTCGACCGCGCCGAGCACCGCGGTGACGTCCCCCCCGCGGAACACGCCGCTGCCGAAGCGCTGCTCGTTGCCGGCCATCACCGCAACCGCATTGATTCGTCCGTCGCGCGGCGCACTGCCATCCGGGCGCGAGCGTTCGCGGTCGGCATGGACACCACGCCAGAGCACGCTGGCACCGACCACGATCAGCACCGCGGGCCACCAGTCGCGCAAGCGGAAGTGGATGATGCCGCTGTTGTTCAACACCAGCAGCAGGCCGACCAGCAACAGGCCACCGCCCAGCGCATAGCTCGACGCCTGGTTGGTATTGCGCGCCTGGTAGAGCTTGACCGTGCCAATGGCGATGAAGATCGCCGGCCAGAACCCGATGGTGCGACCGATACTGAAGCTGCTGAGATTGTCGGCTAGGAACAGCACGCCGAGCATCAGCACGATGACGCCGAGGATGACCTGCGATTGGTTGCGTTGCGGATTCATGGTGATGCTCCTTGCCGAGGTCAGCGTGAGGTTCCGTCCATGCCCTTGGCGATCATGCCGACGCCGAAGGCGACCAGCAGGATCGGCCAGGTCGAGACAAAGCTCCAGCCCCAAAAGCCCTGCAGGCAGGCAAACAGCCAGCTGCCCAGCGCCATCACCAGCACCGCGTCGACCGCTTCGCGCAGGCCGCTGGCGGCGACTAGGTCGACCAGACCGGCGAACACCACCGCCAGCGGCCAGTACTGCCAGTAGTGCCAGAGCGGTCCAAGGTCGACGGCACCGGCGCGATCGGCGAAGAACAGCGCACCCAGCGCAATCAGGGCGAGGCCCCAGAGCATCTGCTTGCGGGCGCGGCGGTGGTTGGTTGTCGGCATCGTGGACATGCGGGCCCTCCTGCGGTTGAGGACACCCTAGCGACACCGTCCCCGGGTGTCCCGCGGTTGTCGGCCAATGGCGACAGCGGGTCGGTGAATGACGACGCTCGTTGATCTGCGGCAAGCACCTCCAGCGCGGGATGCGGCAGACTGCGCAGCCATGAGCCTGTGCATGCGCCTTCGCCTGAGTGCCTGCGTGCTGTTGCTGCTGGCGCTACCGGCCGCAGCAGCGCCACCGCTGCGCATCGCCGCCGCCGCCAACCTCAAGCCGGCGCTCGATGCGCTGGTCGTTGCATTTGTGCAGGAAGAGCCGGGCGCAAGTATCGACGCGATCTACGGCTCCTCGGGCAAGCTGCATGCGCAGATCCGCAACGGCGCACCCTTCGATCTGTTCTTCTCCGCCGATCGCGACTACCCGCAGTCACTGGCCGATAGTGGCCACAGCCACGGCCCGCCGCGGACCTACGCCCGCGGCCGCATCGTGCTGTGGAGTCGCACGCGGGAGGCCGAGGCGCTGCGGCTTGAGCTGCTGGAAGCGCCGGCGGTCACCCGCATCGCCATCGCCAACCCCCGCCTCGCACCCTACGGTCGCGCGGCCGAGCAGGCATTGCGCCGCAGCGGGCTGTGGGAGCGCATCGCGCACAAATTGGTGTACGGCGAGAACATCGCCCAGACCGCTCAGTTCGCCGCCAGCGGCAATACCGAGGTCGGCATCATCGCGCTTTCGCTGGCGCTCAATCCGGCGCTGGCGCGCAGCGGCCGCCATATCGAGATTCCCGAAGACCTGCACGACCCGATCGAACAGGACTTCATCATCACCCGGCGTGGCGCCGCACATCCGCTGGCGTCGCGCTTCGCCGCGTTTGTCATGGCCGATGCGGGTCGCGCGATCCTGCAGCGGCACGGATTCTCCGCACCGCTCGGCGCCAAGGCTGCCGGAACGGACTGATCTCGCACACAAGGCCATCGCCACGGCATCATCGGCAGCAAGGAATCGGGAGCGACGATGGATTTGTCGACTAGCGACTGGCAAGCACTGTGGCTGACGGCGGAGCTCGCCGCCATCGTCACCGCGCTGCTGCTGCTGCTCGGCACGCCGGCGGCGTGGTGGCTGGCGCGCACGCGCTCGCTGTGGAAGGGCCCGGTCGCGGCGTTGGTGGCGTTGCCGCTGGTATTGCCGCCGACCGTGCTCGGGTTCTACCTGCTGCTGGCGATGGGGCCGGACGGTCCGCTGGGGCGGCTCACCGCCGCGCTGGAGCTGGCGCCGCTGGCTTTCAGCTTTCCCGGCCTGGTGCTGGCCTCGCTGCTGTATTCGCTGCCGTTCATGGTGCAACCGCTGCAGTCGGCGTTCGAGACCATCGGCCCACGCCCGCTGGAGGCGGCGGCGACCTTGCGCGCGTCCAAGCTCGATGCGTTTTTCACCGTGGTGCTGCCGCTGGCGCGGTCGGGCTACTACACCGCGTCGGTGCTGACCTTCGCGCACACCGTCGGCGAGTTCGGCGTGGTGCTGATGATCGGCGGCAATGTACCCGGGCTGACGCGGGTGGCGTCGATCCAGATCTACGACCATGTCGAGGCGCTCGACTACGGCAACGCGCACCAGCTCGCGGCGGTGCTACTGCTGTTTTCTTTCGCGGTGTTGCTGCTGCTGTATGGCAGCCGCGCCTGGCGCGCGCGGAGTTAGGCCATGGAGGGCATCGCCGCGAAGTTCGCATTGGACTGGCCAGGCTTTGCGCTCGACGTCGAGCTGGCACTGCCCGCACGCGGCGTCAGCGCGCTGTTCGGGCCGTCGGGCTCGGGCAAGACCACTGTGCTGCGCTGCCTGGCCGGGCTCGAACGCGCGCGCGGCGCGATGCGCGTGGGCAACGAGGTCTGGCAGGACCAAGCGCGCTTCCTGCCGACGCATCGGCGGCCCATCGGTTATGTGTTCCAGGACGCGGCGTTGTTCCCGCACCTCTCCGTGCTCGGCAACCTGCGCTATGGGCAACGTCGGAGTCGCGACGCATCGAGTGTCGATCTGAAGCAGGCGATCGAGTTGCTCGGTATCGGCGACCTGCTCGATCGCAAGCCGGACACGCTGTCCGGCGGCGAGCGCCAACGCGTCGCCATCGCCCGGGCATTGGCGGTCGGCCCGCGCCTGCTGCTGCTCGACGAGCCGCTGGCGGCACTCGATGCCGCGCGCAAGCGCGAGGTGCTGCCTTATCTCGAAACCCTGCACGAGTCGCTGGATATTCCAGTGGTCTATGTCAGCCACAGCAGTGATGAAGTCGCGCGGCTGGCCGATCACCTGGTGCTGCTCGATGCCGGCCGCGTACGCGCGCAAGGCCCGCTGCTGCAACTCGCTGCCGACCTCGAAATCGCCCGCTGCTTCGGCGAGCAGCCTGGCGTGGTGATCGACGCGCAACTGGCTGAACGCGATACGCAGTGGCAACTGG
>DASUOA010000245.1:0-23469 GCA_036276895.1 Arenimonas sp.
CAGCTCGTGCACAAAGCCGGAGCGCTCGGCCAGGGGAATGAACTCGTCCGGCCCGACCGGCCCCAGCTCCCCGTGCGTCCATCGCAGCAGCGCTTCGACATGGACCGCGCGACGGCTGGACACATCGACCTTGGGCTGGAAACGCAGTGACAACTCCCGACGCTCGATCGACAGCCGCAGATCGGTCATCAGGGTCAGCTGGCGCAGGTGCTGCTCGTCGCGCCCGGGCTGGTAGACCGCGATACCGATCTGCTTCTGCTTGGCTTCATACAGCGCGATATCGGCACGGCGCAACAACGTCTCCGGATCATCACCATGCTCCGGTGCCAGCGCCAGGCCAATGCCGGCATCAAGGCTGATCCGCGCCATCGACAGTTGCAGCGGCTGTCGCAACTGCGCCAGCAAGGCGTCGGCGCGACGTTGAACCTGGCCGCGCTCGACCCCGGCCAGCAACACCATGAATTCGTCGGCGCCCAACCGTGCCACTGTGTCGTCCGCGCGCACCGCGTGCTGCAGGCGACGCGAGAGCTCCAGCAGAACCTCGTCGCCGAAGCGATGCCCGAACTTGTCGTTGATCTCCTTGAAGCGTTCGATATCGAGCAAGGCGACAACCACACGCTGATCGTCCGGCAGCGGTCGCGACAGAGCCTGTTGCAGGCGACGCACAGCCAGGCTGCGATTGGGCAGCCCGGTCAGCCCATCATGGCTGGCCTGATGAACGATTCGCGCCTCGCGAGCGGCGATACCCTGCTGCATGTCACTGAAGGCCCCGGCAAGCTGGGCAATTTCGTCGTGCCCACGCACTTCGACCGGCTTCGAGTAGTCGCCGCCCTGCACTCGGCGCACTGCCGCCGCCAGCCCACTGACAGGGCGACTGATGCCTCGCCCCAGCAGCACGGCGATACCCAGCGCGATGACGCTGGCTATGCCCGCCAGCCACAGGATGCGCTGCCGCAGTTCGGCGAACGGCAGCATGGCCTGGTCGACGGAAGCGAGCAGCAGCAGATCGATCGAATCGCCATCAGCCGCAAGCAAGGGCTCGCGCTGCGCGAGGAAATGCGCATCGGCCAGGGTAACGGCGACCGGCCGCTCGCCGACATCTGCGGGAAGCTCCGCCAGCGTTGGCTGGAGTGAAACAGCGAGACTGCTTCCGAACAGGTCCAGCGTCTCCGCCCGCGACCGCACGAAGTTCGCTTCAAGGCCGGTCAGCCCTTGGAAGTCCCGCGCTTGCTCGTCATCGAAAGCTATGCCGATGCCGACCCAAGCAAGCGGATGCGGCGCCAGCACCGGCAACAGCACCATCAGGTAAAGTCGGCCGTCGATCACCAGCAGCGACAGGGCGGAGCCCTGCTCGCTGGCCTCCTTGAACAGCGGGCGCAAGGCATCAGCCCGGCCTCCCGATGCAAGCGCATCGCTGCCCGACAACCACTCGCCATCCGGTGAGAGCAGCACGGTGGCCCCGGCACCGATGCGGCTACCATGGTTGTCCAGCGCCGAACGCATGGTTCTGGGATCGCCACTGGCCACTGCCGCCTTGAAGCCGAAATCATCGGCCAGCACAGCGGATGATTCGATCAGCTGGCTGCTCCGGCTTTCGAAGAAGCGCTGCCAGACCCGTTGCCCGACTTCCAGATCACGCTGCAGTTGCGCCGCGACGCTGCGTTCGGTGGCCACCTGCACCACGGCCAGCGTCGCCAGCTGCGCCGAGGCCACCACGGCGATCAGCAGGGCAATGATCCGGCTCTGGAAGCGCCTGAGGATCATGGCCGCGGCTTCTGGCCCCGAAACTTCTCCTGCAGCGCGCGCAAACGATCGCTGCCTTGCCGCGGCGGCGGTGGCGGCGCCAGAGCCAGCTCGATCACTTCGATCCGGCCGTCGCCGTCGACGAGCTCGAGCTCGCGCTCGATCGGATCGCCGCGCAAACGTGGATGCCAGACCTGCAGACGGTAGCGTCCGGCTGGCACGTCCATGCGCACCTCGCCGTCGACGTTGCTCTTGGCGAAGTGCGGGGAATCCAGCACCACGATGTGACCGATCATCCAGTCGTGGATGTTGCAGCCGACCACAACCACACCGGCGCGTTCGAACAGCACCGGCTCAGCGGGGGTGCCGGCGTACAGCGGCAGCTCGAAGCGTCGCGCCTCGGAGAACGAGTAGACCTGGTGCCGCACCTGGTCGGAGTTGGGAAACACCACGCGCGTGCCAGCCTGGATCGGCAGCACGCCGGGCACGAAAGCCATGTCGCGCTGATCCATGCTGGCTGTTGCCTTGACGGCGGTTGCCGGCGAACTGCCGTGCAGGGAAATCACCGCATCGGGCAAGGCCGCCGCGTCGCTGGTGACTTTGACATCGAGCCGGGCCGCAGCGGCCTGACCAGCAACAAACAGTACGAGCAGCCCCGCTAATGCACCAAGCGGCATGTCCAGCCCCATCGACGACAGATCACGTCCCCGATTAGCCGCCTGCTGCTGTGACGATGGCGCGAAGACGCCATCGCACCCGTGCCCGGCGACTCAGACCAGCTTGATCTCGCGCAGCCTTTCCATCAGGTACTCGTGCGAGGTGATCGGCGTCGGGTAACGGTTGGGATTCTCGGCGCTGATGCAACCCGGCAGCGTCTCGATCAGGTAATCGGGATTCGGGTGCAGGAAGTACGGCGTCGAGTAGCGCGGTTGCCGCGCCGCCTCGCCCGGCGGATTCACCACGCGATGGGTGGTCGACGGGTACACGTGGTTGGACAGGCGCTGCAGCATGTCGCCGATGTTGACGACGATGGTGTCCTCGTCGGCGGTGAACGGCGTCCACTCGCCCTTCCGCGACAGCACTTCGAGGCCGGCGGCGCTGGCACCGACCAGCAGGGTGATGAAGTTGATGTCTTCGTGCGCGCCGGCACGAACATTGGGGATGTCCGGCGCGGTGATCGGCGGATAGTGGATGGGGCGCAGGATCGAATTGCCGAAGTTGGTCTTGTCGGCGAAGAAATCCGCCGGCAGGCCGATATGCAGCGCCAGCGCCGACAACACCCGCGAGCCGAGCGCGTCGAGCGCTTCGTACAGGCCGTAGGCGTAGTGACGGAAATCCGGAATCTCGGTCGGCCAGAGATTCTCCGGCATCACCTCGGCATAGCGGGAGTCGCGCGGAATCTCGCGGCCCACATGCCAGAACTCCTTGAGGTCGGGATACTGCGAGTCCTTGGCGGTTTCGATACCAAATGGCGTGTAGCCGCGGGCACCGCCACTGCCGGGCACGTGGTACTGGCGCTTGGTCTCGTCGGGCAGCGCGAAGAAGCGCTTGAACACGTCGTAGGCACCGTCGATCAACGACTGCGGGATGCCGTGCCCGCGGATGCCGGCGAAGCCCCACTCGCGGTAGGCGGCACCCAGTTCGGCGACGAAGGCGTCGCGGTCTGTATCGAAGCGGCGAATGTCGAGGGTCGGAATCGCTGAGCTCACGGTCGTTCTCTCGGAGGTCGGTGGCGAAGCAGTGTAGCGGTGCCTGAGCGCCACGACTTGATCGCGATCAGGCAGCGGTGCGGACAGCGGTGCTCAGGCGATCGAGTACCTGTTGCATCAGCGCCGCATCATCGGCTTCGACGGTAACCCGCACCACCGGCTCGGTGCCGGAGGGGCGCAGTACCAGCCGGCCGCGGCCGAGCAGTGCGGCCTCTGCCTCGCCGCGCGCGGCCGCGACGGTTTCGGACTCGAGCGGCCGCGCTCCGGACTCGATGCGCACGTTGACGGTCTGTTGCGGCAACGGCACGTAATCGGCCAAGGCCTCGGCCAGCTTCTGGCGGCGCCGGCCCAGCACCTCCAAAACCTGCAGCGCGCTGACGATGGCATCGCCGGTACTGGCGCGATCCAGGCACAGCAGGTGGCCGGAGGCTTCACCGCCGAGCACGCCATCGCCCTCGACCAGCGCCTGGTGCACGTAGCGGTCGCCGACCTTGGCGCGCACGAAGCCAATGCCCAGCTCGCCCAATCGACGTTCCATCGCGTAATTGGTCATCAAGGTGCCGACCACGGGCCCGCGCAAACGACCGCTGGCCTGCCAGTCGCAAGCCAACAGGTAGATCAGGCCATCACCATCGACCAGTTGCCCCTTGTGATCGACCATCAGCACCCGGTCGCCATCGCCGTCGAAGGCGATGCCGAGGTCGGCGCCGGTGTCGCGCACTTGCTGCTGCAACGCTTCGGGGTGGGTAGAGCCGAGGCCCCGGTTGATGTTCAACCCATCCGGGGCGGTGCCGAGGGTGATGACTTCGGCGCCGAGCTCGGAAAAAACCTTCGGGCCGACCTGATAGGTGGCGCCGTGCGCGCAGTCGACGACGATGCGCAGGCCAGCCAGCGAAAAATCTTCCGGCACTGTCGACTTGCAGAATTCACCATAGCGCGTCAGCGCATCGGGTACGCGAACAGCCTTGCCAAGCTTCTCGGAGGCGACGGTGGCAAAGGGCTTATCCAGCTCGGCCTCGATCGCCAGTTCCACCGCATCGGCAAGCTTCTCGCCTTGCGCCGAAAAGAACTTGATGCCGTTGTCCTGGTGCGGGTTGTGCGAGGCAGAGATGACGATGCCGACGTCGGCACGCAGCGAGCGGGTGAGATAGGCCACCGCCGGCGTCGGCACCGGGCCGAGCATGCGCACGTCGGCACCGGCGGCGACCAGGCCGGCCTCCAGTGCCGCTTCGAACATGTAACCGGAGATGCGCGTGTCCTTGCCGATCAGCACCCGCGGGTGGCGCCCATTGGCGCCGACCAACACGCGGCCGGCGGCATTGCCCAGGCGCAGCATGAAATCGGCCGAGATCGGCCCCTCGCCGACCCGGCCGCGGATGCCGTCGGTACCGAAGTAGCGCCGCGACAAGGGCTCAGGCCTCGGCTGCGGCGTCGGCTGGACGCGGCTGGCGCATCATCAACGCCAACAGCTCGGCGAGCTTGTCGCGCATTTCGCGGCGATCGATGATCAGGTCGATGGTGCCGTGGTCGAGCAGGAACTCGGAGCGCTGGAATCCTTCCGGCAAGGTCTCGCGCACAGTCTGCTCGATCACGCGCGGGCCGGCGAAACCGATCAGCGCTTCCGGCTCGCCGACATTGAGATCGCCGAGCATCGCCAGCGACGCGGTCACGCCACCGAAGGTCGGATGCGTCATCACCGAAATGAAGGGCAGCCCTGCGGCACGCAGGCGGCCGAGTGCCGCCGAGGTCTTGGCCATCTGCATCAGCGAGAACAGGCTCTCCTGCATGCGCGCGCCGCCGGAGGACGAGAAGCAGACGAAGGGGCAGCGCTCTTCCAGCGCGCGCTCGGCAGCCAAGGTGAAGCGCTCGCCGACCACCGAGCCCATCGAGCCGCCCATGAAGCGGAACTCGAAGGCCGCGGCGCAGATCGGCTGTTCCTTGAGCTTGCCGTAGACGGCAATCAGCGCGTCGCGCTCGCCCACCGCCTTCTGCACCGACTTGATGCGGTCGGCGTACTTCTTGGTGTCGCGGAAGTGCAGCACATCGACTGGGGCAAGCTCGGAGCCGATCTCGTCCACCGGGCCTTCGTCCAGGAAATAGGCCAGGCGCTCGCGGGCGCCGATGCTCATATGGTGGCCGCACTTGGGACAGACGCGCTGGTGCTTCTCCAGCTCCGGCCCGTACAGGGCCGCGCCGCACTTGTCGCATTTCTCCCACAGCCCCTCGGGCACGCCGCGCTTGCCGCTGCCCTCGGTACGGATGCGGGCGGGCATGAGTTTGGAAAGCCAGCTCATCGGGCCACCGGATTCAGGTTCAAAGAGGTGAAAGTTTAGCGGGAATCGGCCGCCGCCGCGTCCAGTGCTGCCCGCAGCGGGGTCAGGAAGTCCCGCGCCGCCTGCGCGGCATCGTCGGCCGCAGCCAGACGCTCCACCAGCGCGCTGCCAACCACCACGCCATCGGCAGCGGGCGCCAAGGCCGCCGCGGAGGCCGCATCGCGGATGCCAAAGCCGACCAGCACCGGAACCCGCGACTGCCGCCGAAGGCCGGCGACACGCCGCGAAACCGACGCGGGGTCGAGCCCGGCCGCGCCGGTCACGCCAGCCATCGAGACGTAATAGAGGTAGCCCTCGCCTTCCGCGGCCAACATCGCCAGGCGTTCGTCCGTGGTGGTGGGCGACGCCAGTGCGATCAGCTGCAGCCCGACGGCCGAAAACGCCGCGCGAAACGCCGTCGCCTCTTCGGGTGGCAGGTCGACCAGCAACAGGCCATCGACGCCGGCCTCGGCCGCTTCGGCGGCATAACGCGCCGCCCCTCGGATCTCGACCGGGTTGAGATAGCCCATCAGCACCACCGGCGTGTCGCCGTCGTGCTCGCGGAAGCGGCGCACGCAGTCGAACACGTAGGCGCGCCCTGCACCCCTCGCCAACGCGCGCTCCGAGCTACGCTGGATGGTCGGGCCATCGGCCATCGGGTCGGAGAACGGCACGCCGAGCTCGATCACGTCGGCACCGGCCTCGACCAGCGCCTGCATCACCGGCACAGTGGCCTCGAGCGCGGGATCGCCGGCGGTGATGAAGGGCACCAGCGCCTTGCGACTTTGCGCGCGCAACTGCGCGAACTTCGCGTCGATGCGGTTCACAGCGTCACCCCTTCGCGCTTGGCGATGGTGAAGATGTCCTTGTCACCGCGGCCGGAGAGGTTGCACAGCACCAGCGCGTCCTTGGGCAGTTCGCGCGCCAGCTTGATCGCCTGCGCCACCGCATGGCTGGATTCCAGCGCCGACAGGATGCCTTCGCAGCGCGCCAGCAGATGGAAGGCCTGCATCGCCTCGTCGTCGGTTACGCCGACATAGCTGGCGCGGCCGCTGTCCTTGAGGAAGGCATGCTCGGGGCCGACGCCGGGATAATCGAGACCGGCCGAGATCGAATGTGTCTCGATGATCTGGCCATCGTCGTCACAGAGCACATAGGTGCGATTGCCATGCAGCACGCCGGGACGGCCGGCGACCAGCGACGCCGCGTGATGCCCGGTGGCCACACCCTCGCCCGCCGCCTCGGCACCGACCAGACGCACCTCGCGATCATTGAGGAAGGCGTGGAAGATGCCGATGGCATTGCTGCCGCCGCCAACACAGGCGGTCACCGCATCGGGCAGGCGGCCGTACTCGGCCAGCATCTGAGCCCGCGCCTCGCGCCCGACCACCGCATTGAAGTCGCGCACAAGCTTCGGGTAGGGATGCGGGCCGGCGACGGTACCGATGATGTAGAAAGTGTCGTGCACGTTGCTGACCCAGTCGCGCATCGCCTCGTTGAGCGCGTCCTTGAGCGTCTTGCTGCCGCTTTCGACCGGCACCACGGTGGCGCCGAGCAGCTTCATGCGGAAGACGTTGGGTGCTTGCCGTTCGACGTCGACCGCACCCATGTAGACCACGCACTCGAGGCCCAGCCGCGCCGCCACGGTGGCGCTGGCGACACCGTGCTGGCCGGCACCGGTCTCGGCGATGATGCGCGTCTTGCCCATGCGCCTTGCCAGCATCGCCTGGCCGATGGTGTTGTTGATCTTGTGCGCACCGGTGTGATTGAGGTCCTCGCGCTTGAGCAGGATGCGCGCGCCGCCGATCTTTTCCGACAGGCGCATGGCCTCGTAGATCGGGCTGGGGCGGCCGACGTAGTGCTTGTACTCGTGCTCGAGTTCGGCGAGGAACTCCGGATCGGACTTGTAGCGCTCGTAGGCGGCATCGAGCGCGCGCAGCGGCTCGATCAGGGTTTCCGACACGAACACGCCGCCATAAGGGCCGAAGTGCCCGCGGGCATCGGGATAGGCGTTGAAATCGGTGATCGCCTCAGCGGCTGGCATCTGCACGTCGAACCTCTTCGATGAACTGTTGCATCTTGCGGCCATCCTTGTGGCCGGGCGCGGACTCGATGCCGCTGGAGACATCGACCGCGAACGGGCGTGCGACGCGGATCGCCTCGCCGACATTGTCGGGACGCAGGCCACCGGCGAGCCAGCACGGGCGGTCGATCGCGGGAACCGCGGACCAGTCGAAACTCGCGCCCTGCCCGCCCGACTCGCCCGGTGCGTGACCATCAAGCAGGAAGGCCGCAGCCTCCGAGTGGACGTCGATGGCGGCACGAATCGCCGGAACCGGCTGCGCCATGGCGATCGTTCGGATGTAGGGCACTCCGAAGCTGGCACAGAACGCGGGCGATTCGCTGCCATGGAACTGCAGGCAATGCGGCTGCAGCGCGCGGATCGCCGCCTCGACCTCTGCACGCGGATTGTCCATGAACAGCGCAACCACCGAGGCCAGCATGGGCACCGCCTCACGCAGCGCGGCCGCCTGGGCCGGCAGCAAGCGACGCGGACTTTGCGCCGCGAACACGAAGCCAAGCGCATCGACACCCAGCTCACCCGCCAGTCGCACGTCACCTGGCCGGGTCAGGCCGCAGAACTTGATGCGCGTCCTCACGGCAGACACACCGACTCGGGCAGGCCCCACTCGCGCGGATACTTCGGCCCCAGGAACACCAGCCCCGCCGACGGCGCCGTCGGACCCGCCACGGTCCGGTCGCAACCCGCCAACAACTCCGCCATCCACTCCACCGGACGCTCGCCACGGCCGATCGGCAGCAGCGAGCCGACGATGTTGCGCACCATGTGATGCAAAAAGGCGTTGGCCTGGATCTCCATGATCACCCGCTCGCCCTCGCGCCAGAGATTGATCGCCTGCATGTCGCGCCGCGCGTGCTTGGCCTGGCATTGCACAGCGCGGAAAGCACCGAAGTCATGCTCGCCGATCAGCAGCTGCGCCGCCGCGTGCATGCGTTCGGCGTCGATCGGGTGGCGCTCCCAGGTCAAATAATGTCGCAACATGCCCGGACGTGTGCCCCGATTGAGAATGGAATAGCGGTAGCGTCGCGCGCGCGCCGAGAACCGGGCGTGAAAGTCGTCCGCCACGGGCTGGCACCAGAGCATGCTGACGCCCGGCGGCATCAGGCTGTTGCAGCCCTGCATCATCCCGTAGGGCGTGCGCTTGGCGTCGCTGTCGAAATGCACCACCTGGCAGGCGGCGTGCACGCCACTGTCGGTGCGGCCGGCACAGGTGACTTCGACCGGATGATCGAGAACGGAACCCAACGCCGCCTCGACGAAGGCCTGCACCGACTGGCCATGGGTCAGTCGCTGCCAGCCGAAGAAGCCGCTACCGTCGTATTCAATGCCAAGGGCGTATCGCATTTCGTCCGCAGAAAGAAAGAGGGCCGGGAAAACCGGCCCTCAGGATTGCCAATTTCCGCAGCGAGCTTAGCCGATTTCCTTCAGCAGCCGCTCCGCTTCGGCCTTTGCCGCTGGGCCGCCATCGGCGACCACTTCTTCGAGCATGGCGCGGGCGCCATCGGCATCACCGATTTCGAGATAGGCCTTGGCGAGTTCGATCTTGGTGGCACTGCCCTCGTCTTCAGCCAGCACTTCGGCTTCGACACGGTGGACATCGGCGCCGGCATCTAAGGCACCGAGGTCGATCGCGGCCTCGACTTCGTCTTCCGCGTCGACCGGCGGTGGCAGGCCGGCGGTGAGGCGATCCCAATCCTCTTCGACCTGCGCGATATCGACTTCGCCCGTGGGCTCGGCGACCGGTTCTGACGGCAGCTCGGCTGCGAGTTCCGCTGGCGCCTCCATCTCATCGATGCTCTCGCCGACCGCCGGCACCACCGGGCGCTGCAAGGTGGGCTCTTCACCGAGCTCGCGCGGAACAGGCTCGTCATCCGCCGCATCGGGCGTGAACTTCGGCTGGTTCCAACCCGCGTCGTTGAACAACGGATTACGCGGCGCCAGCGACATGCCCATCACCACCGCCTCGCGCCATTGCGTCGCACGCGGGTTGCCGACATGGCCGTGCATTTTCGCCGCGGCGGTCTCGAAGGCCATGGCATCGTGCTTCTGGTGGTAATAGCGCAGCAGCTCGAGGTGTCGGTCGAGATCGGCGGGCCGCTCCACCACCGCGCCAAGCAGCTCGGCCAGTCGCGGATCACCCGCATCGGCTGGCGCCTCGGCAACCGGCTCCTCGGCAGGCTCCGTTTCGTCGGCAGCGGCTGCGGCCGCAGCCGCGGCGTTGCCGGCACTGGCCTTGGCCAGGGTCGCGCGCAGCGCATCGTCATCGGAGATGCGCGGACGTTGCGCCGGCTCGGCCTTGCCGCGTCCACGGCGAGCCAGCCAGAAAGCCAGGAGCAGGGCCACCGCGCCGCCACCCCAAGCGATCGGATGCATGTACCACGGCTCCGCCACAGGCTCCGGCACGGGTTCCGACACGGGCTGCGGAGCCGGTTCGGCGTCCGCCGCAGGTGCTTCCGTAGGCGCAGCGGCAACCGGCTCGGCATCCTGCAGCGCTGCTGCGTCCGGCGACGTTTCGGCCACGGCCGGCGCGGCCACAGGCGATGCATCGCCTTCGGCTTCGAGCTGCGCCAATCGATCCTGCAAAACCTTCAGCTGGCTGCTCTGCAGGTCGATCACGCGCTGGCGGTCTTCCTGCATTTTCTCAAGGTCGGCGACCCGTGATCGCAACTCGACCACTTCGGTTTCGCGTGCGGCGAGGTCCTCGCGAGTCTGGCTCAGCTGCGCCTTGGTCTTGGTGAGTTCGGCACGGATCTCGGTGCCACCACCGGCGCTGCTGGCGCCCGACTGGACGTTGCGCGCCGCGGCACTTTCAGCCACCGGCGGCACAATGCTCAAGCGCGCCTCGCTGGTCGGCGGCGTGGTTGCAGGTGCACGCGCGGCGGTGGCCGGGCGTTCAATCGCAGTGGCCGGCTGCGGCGCCGGGCTGCGCTTGGCCTGCCAGGCCAGTGCCTGCTCACGCACCAAGGCGGCCGCCTGCGCCGCACTGAGGCTGGCGATATCGTCCGGGGCTGGAATGCGCAACACCGCCCCGCGCTTGAGCCGGTTGATGTTGTCGTCGATGAAAGCGTCGGGATTGGCGCGCTGCAGCGCGAGCATCATCTGGTTGACGGTGACCGACGGGTCCGGACGCAGGCCGTCGGCGATGCTCCACAAGGTTTGTCCGGAGCTGACCGGGCCATAGCTGTCCGGCGGCGCCGCGGGCGCTGGCTGCGGAACCGGGGCCGGAGGCGGCGCGACGGGTCGCGGCGGCGGAGGCGGCGCAGCGATCGGCTGCGGCGCCGGTTCGGGCGCGGCCACCGGTGTCGGCGGCGGCGGTTCGGGGCGCGGCGCCGGAGCAGCCACCGGCGTCGGCGGCGGAGGCGGCTCGGCAATCGCCACCACCGGGGCCGGTTCCGGCTCGGTCACCGCGGCCGTCGTGGCTTCGGCCGGCGTGGGCTGCGGCTCAGTCTCCACCACAGGCTCCGGCGCTGGAGCCGGCGGCAGCGGGGCCGGCGCGGGCGCGCTGGCGATCGCCGGCGTTTCCAAGGGCCGGATCACGGCCGGAGCGATGTACGGGGGATCGACCAGCGCACTGAACTCCCGCACCACCGAGCCCTTGCCCCAGTTGGCTTCGATCAGGAAGGTCAGGAAGGGCTCGTTGAACTTGCTGCTGGTCGTGACCAGCACCACCGGCTGCCCGCGCTGGTTGTGCGACAGCTGCATTTCCAGATTGGCGGCAAGCCCCGTGGGCCGCTCCAGCCCGACCCGGGCGAACGCATCCGGAGAGGCCAGGCGAACCTCGAGATTTTCCAGTTCCTCGGCGGTGGCCGAGAGAATCGGGATTTCGGCGAGCAGCGGTTGGCCCAGTCCGGACTTGACCTCGATCTGTCCCAGACCCAGCGCCTGCGCCTGCCCCGCCACCATGGCCAGCGCCAAGGCCAGCGGCAATTGCGACTGTTTGAGTTTCACGCGATCGCTCTCCCCAGATGCTCGCTGAATAGGCCGGCGGAAACCGTATTGCCGACAATCTTCCGCAGGAATATACGCTTAGTAACGATTTTTCAACACAATTTCAGCCAGCTGAACGGCATTCAGCGCCGCTCCCTTGCGAATATTGTCGGCAACGACCCACAGATCGATGCCGCGCGGGTGGGAAATATCCTCACGAATCCGGCCGACATACACAGGGTCAGTCCCCGCCGCGTGGGTCACCGGCGTCGGGTAACCCCCGGGCACGCGCTCGTCGACCATTTCGACCCCCGGAGCGGCCGCGAGCAGCTCGCGCACGCGCTCGACGCTGATCTTCTCGCGGGTCTCGATATGCACCGCCTCGCTGTGTCCGAAAAACACCGGCACCCGCACCGCCGTCGGATTCACCTGGATCGAGGCATCGCCGAGGATCTTGCGCGTCTCCCAGACCAGCTTCATCTCTTCCTTGGTGTAACCGTTCTCCAGAAAGTCGTCGATCTGGGGAATCAGGTTGAAGGCGATCTCGACCGGAAAGCGCTCGGGCGCGTGCTGCTGGAAACTGAGCTTGGCTGCCGTCTGCCGACCCAGCTCTTCCATCGCCGAACGCCCGGCGCCGGAGACCGACTGGTAGGTGGCGACGTTGATGCGTTCGATGCCAACGGCGCGATGGATCGGTGCCAGCGCCACCAGCATCTGCATGGTCGAGCAGTTGGGATTGGCTACGATACCCCGCGGAATCTCGCGCAACGCCTCCGGGTTGACCTCGGCCACCACCAGCGGCACATCGTCGTCGTAGCGGAAGGCCGAAGAATTGTCGATGACGATGGCGCCGGCGGCGGCGAACTTCGGCGCATAGGCCTTGGACGTCTCGCTGCCTGCCGAGAACAACGCGATGTCGATGCCGGCTGGGTCGAAACCGGCGAGGTCCTGCACTACCAGTTTGCGGGCGCCGAAATCGATCTTCTCGCCGGCCGAGCGCTCGCTGGCCAGCACATGCAACGTTCGGATCGGAAACTCGCGTTCGGCAAGGATGGACAGCAGGGCTTCGCCGACGGCGCCGGTGGCGCCGACGACCGCGACATTGACGGGCGTGCTCATTGGGTCGGAACTTCCGGGGGAATGCGTGGAGAAACCGGCGACACATCGCCGCATTGCGCGCGATGGCGCAGGGCCTGGTCCATCAGCACCAGTGCCAGCATCGCTTCGCAAATCGGCACCGCGCGAAGGCCGACGCACGGGTCGTGACGGCCGGTGGTGATGACGTCCTGCGCAATGCCGTTCACATCGACCGTGGCACCGGGCAAGCGCAGGCTGGACGTCGGCTTGAAGGCGACGCGACAGGTGATGGACTGACCGCTACTGATGCCGCCGAGCACGCCGCCGGCGTGGTTGCTTTGGAAGCCTTCGGGCGTCATCAGATCGCGATGTTCGCTGCCATGTTGGCTCACGCTGGCAAAACCGGCACCGATCTCAACCCCCTTGACGGCGTTGATCGACATCATCGCCGCTGCCAGCTCGGCATCGAGCTTGCCGTAGACCGGCTCGCCCCAGCCCGGTGGCACGCCCAGCGCTTCGACGTAGATCGCAGCGCCGATGGAGTCGCCCGACTTGCGCAGCGCATCCATGAAAGCTTCGAGCTCGGCGACCTGCGCGGCATCCGGCCAGAAGAAGGGATTGCCCTCGACCGTCGACCAGTCATGGCCGCGGGGCACGATGTCACCGATTTGCGCGACATGGCCGCGCACGCTGACGCCATAACGCTCACGCAGCCAACGTTTGGCGATCACGCCGGCTGCGACGCGCATGGTCGTCTCGCGCGCCGAGCTGCGGCCGCCGCCGCGCGGGTCGCGGACACCGTACTTGTGCCAATAGCTGTAGTCGGCGTGGCCGGGGCGGAATTGTGCCGCGATCGCCGCATAGTCCTTGCTGCGCGCGTCGGTGTTGCGGATCAGCAAGGCGATCGGCGTACCGGTGGTGCGACCTTCGAAGACCCCGGACAGGAGTTCGACTTCATCCGCTTCATGCCGCTGCGAGGTATGCCGGCTGTTGCCGGTGGCGCGACGACGCAGGTCAGCGACGAAATCCTCCGGCGCGATGGCGATGCCCGGCGGGCAACCGTCGACCACGCAGCCGATGGCCGGACCGTGGCTCTCGCCGAAAGTGGTGACGCGCAGCAGCCGGCCGAAGCTGTTGTCGCTCATGCGGGCGCCAGTCGCCTCGCGTCGGCCAGGGCCTTGATGGCGTCGAAGTGCTCGACGATGTCCTCGCGCTCGATCACGAAGATGCCCATCTGCCCGACCTTGAACTCGACCCAGGCAAACGGCACCTGCGGCAGCAACTTGATGAGGTGTTGCTCGCTCTCGCCGACCTCGCAGATCAGCAGGCCATGCTCGGACAGGTGACGGGGCGCCTCACGCAGGATCTCCAAGGCCAGATCGAGGCCGTCATCGCCGGCGCGCAGGCCCAACTCGGGCTCGTGCGAATACTCCGGAGGCAGCGCATCGGTCTCGTCGTGGGTGACGTAGGGCGGGTTGGTGACGATCAGGTCGTAGACCTCACCACCGAGCGCGCGGAACAGGTCGGACTTCACCAGCCGCACATTGCCTGCGTGCAGGCGCTCGACGTTCTCCGCTGCCAGCGCCAGTGCGGCGTCGCTGATATCGACCGCATCGACCTGCCAATGCGGGTGGTAGTGCGCGGTGGCGATGGCGATGCAGCCCGAGCCGGTGCACAGATCCAGCACGCGCTCGACGGGGCGATCACCCAGCCAGGGCTGGAAGTTCTGCTCGATCAGTTCGGCGATCGGCGAGCGCGGCACCAGCGCACGCGGATCAGTCTTGAAGCTCAGCCCCGCGAACCACGCCTCGCCGGTCAGGTAGCAGGCCGGCACGCGCTCCTCGATGCGGCGACGGAACAGCTCGAGGATCTGCGCCTTCTCGTCTGGCAACAGTCTGCTCTGGCCATAGGCGGGGCCGAGATCCGGCGGCAGGTGCAGGGCATGCAGCACCAGCTGGGTCGCCTCGTCCAGCGCATTGTCGTGGCTGTGCCCGAAGGTCAGGCCAGCGGCGTTGAAACAGCTGGCGCCGTAGCGGATGAAATCGATAAGGGTCGAGAGTTCGGCCTTTGCCTGTGCGTGGCTCATGTGCGGCTTCCGTTGCAATGCCGGGAGTATAGCCAGCGGGCCGCTATAATCGCGCCCCTTTCCCTTTGCTCGGATACGGCATGTTCACCCGCCATACCTGGTTGATCCTCGCCGCGGCGCTGGCCGCCGGCCTCGGCCTGTGGGCGGCGCAGCGGATGTTCGCGCCGGCAACTGCGCCGGCCGCGGATCTTGTTGCGCTGGAGTTCAAGGCGGTGCGCCCGTTCCCGCAACCACGCGAGCTGCCTCCCTTCGAACTGCAGGGCAAGGATGGCGCGATCACGCAGGACAGCCTGCGCGGCCGCTGGACGCTGGTGTTCCTCGGCTTCACCTTCTGTCCCGATGTCTGCCCGACCACGTTGGCCGAACTGGCGCAGGCGCAAAAGCAATGGACGGCGCTGCCCGAAGCCATCCGCCCGCGCGTGCTGTTCGTGTCGGTCGACCCCGAACGCGACAGCCCCGAACGCGCGGCCGAGTACGCGACCTACTTCCATCCCGACACGCTGGCTGCCACCGCGCAAGAGCCGGCGCTGGAGCAGTTCGCCAGCAGCATCGGCATGGTCTACATGAAGGTCGAGCAGGACGCTGGCGACTACACCATGGACCACTCCACCGCACTGGTACTGATCGACCCGCAGGGCCGACAGGCCGGCCTGATTCGCCCGCCCTTCGTGCCGGCCGACATCGCACGCGATCTGGCGCTGTTGGCGGAGACGCAACCATGACGCCGAAGGTCGCGCTGCAGTACCTGCTGCCGCACCGGCTGTTGTCGAAGCTGGCCTATGCCGTGGCACGCTGCGAGTGGCGCTGGTTCAAGAACTGGCTGATCGCCCTGGTCGTGCGCAAATTCAAAGTGAACATGGCCGAGGCGGAGCAATCCGATCCGCTGGCGTATACCAGCTTCAACACGTTCTTCACCCGTGCGTTGAAGCAAGGGGTGCATGTCGCCGATATCGACCCGAAGTCGCTGCTGCATCCAGCCGACGGCAAGATCTCGCAGATCGGCCGCATCGAAGACGGACGCATTTTCCAAGCCAAGGGCCAGAGTTTCACCGCTGCCGAGCTGCTCGGCGACGAGGAGATGGCGGCGCCCTATCGCGACGGCTGGTTCGCCAACGTCTATCTGTCGCCGCGTGATTACCACCGCGTGCACATGCCCTGGGGCGGCACGCTGGTCGAAACCCTGCATGTGCCGGGCCGCTTGTTCACCGTCGCGCCCTGGGGCGTGCGCGCGATTCCGCGCCTGTTCGCGCGCAACGAGCGACTGGTCTGCCACTTCGAAACCGAGTTCGGGCCGATGTGCTCGGTGATGGTCGGTGCCCTGCTGGTCTCCGGTGTCGAGACGGTGTGGAGTGGCGAAGAGATTCCACCCTACGCGCACCGGCCGGTACGCAAGGACTGGCGCGGCAAGGACATCCGACTGGAGCGCTTCGCCGAGATGGCACGCTTCAACTACGGGTCGACGGTGATCCTGCTGTTTCCCCGGGATGCGGTCGAACTCGACCACTTCGGCAGCGAGGCGCCCACCCGCGTCGGCCAGCGCCTGGGCCGCGTATGCTGATCCGGTAGAACCGGAGCAACCGCATGGGCACGCAGTCGGGCATCCGCCTGTTCCAGACGCTGGAGCACCGCTGCGGCTACTACCCGGAGCGGCAGGCGCGCGACCTGATCCTCGACCCTGACGACCCGCGATTGCAGGCGCTGTACGGCGAGGCGCTGGCGCGCGGCTACCGGCGCAGCGGCGGCCATGTCTATCGCCCGCACTGCCGCAGCTGTCAGGCCTGCGTGCCGGTGCGCATCCCGGTGCAGCGCTTCGTGCCGGATCGCAGTCAGCGCCGTTGTCTCAAGCGCAATCACGATCTCGACCTGGTGGTGGCGCCCGCCAAGCGCAGCGACGAGCACTTCGACCTGTTCCGCCGCTATCTGCGCGCCCGCCATGCCGGCGGTGGCATGGACGATGCCAGCGAAGACAACTTCGACGCCTTCCTGAGCTGCCCGTGGAGCCCGACGGTATTCCTCGAACTGCGCCGTCAGGGCGAGCTTCTCGCGGTGGCGGTCACCGACGTGGTTCCGGGCGCGCTGTCGGCGGTCTACACCTTCTTCGACCCCGATCAGCGCGAGCGCGGTCTGGGCAGCCTCGCCATCCTGCAGCAGATCGCTTGGGCGCAGGCGCAGCGTCGGCATCACCTCTACCTCGGCTTCTGGATCGCCGGTCATCCGAAGATGGACTACAAGCAGCGCTACCAGCCATTGCAACGTCTTGATGGCGAGTTCTGGGTAGACTGCGCTCCCCCCTGAAACACCCCGCACGGATGCCTGTATGTGTCGTCGCCTGCTGCTTGCCCTTGCCCTGTGCCTGCCGATGGCGAGCCACGCCGAGGCGCCTCCCGCCTTCGCCGACGCACCACCGCCGCCTGCCATGAATCTCCGCGTCGCCACCTTCAATGTCTCGCTGCACGGCGAGCGCACCGGCGAACTGGCCGAGCGCCTGGCCGGCGATGACGCGAAAGCACGCCAGATCGCCGCCATCATCCAGATGCAGCGGCCGGACGTGCTGCTGCTCAACGAGTTCGATTACGACGAGGGCGAGCGCGCAGCCGAGCTGTTCCAGCGTCGCTATCTCGAAGTCGCGCAATCGGGACAGGAGCCGATCCGCTACGAGTACCGCTACCTGGCACCGGTGAATACCGGCGTGCCCAGCGGCCTCGACCTCGACCGCAACGGCGCGACCGGCGGCGAAGGACGCGAGCGTGGCAACGATGCCTGGGGCTACGGCCTGTATCCCGGGCAGTTCGGCATGTTGGTGTTGTCGCGTTATCCGATTGAGCGCGAGCAGGCGCGCAGTTTCCGGATGCTGCGCTGGTCGACACTGCCGGATGCCAGCGCGCCGATCGCTCCGGAAACCGGCAAGCCGTACTACCCGGCCGAGGTGTGGGCGCAACTGCGGCTGAGCTCCAAGTCGCATTGGGACCTGCCGATCCGCACGCCGCTGGGCCGCATCCACCTGCTGGCCGCGCATCCGACACCGCCGATCTTCGCCGGCCCGGAACGGCGCAACGCGCACCGCAACTTCGACGAGATCCGCCTGTGGGCCGAATACATCTCGCCCGGTGACAAGCCCTGGCTGTGCGATGACGACGGCCGCTGCGGGCCGCTGTCGGCCGATGCGCGCTTCGTCATCGCAGGCGACATGAACGCCGATCCGATCGACGGCAACGGATTGCCCGGTGCCATCACGCAATTGCTCGATCACCCTCGCGTGCTGAAGTCGCCGGCCGCGCGCAGCGAAGGCGGCGCCGAAGCCCCACAGACGGGCGCCAGTGCTGCGCACCGCGGCCCGCCGGCGGAAGATACCGCGGCCTTCCATCCTTCATCGGGCAATCTGCGGGTCGACTACGTGCTGCCGTCGCGCGGATTCCGACTGGTGAATCAGGGCGTGTTCTGGCCGCGAACCGGCGAGCCCGGTGCCGAGTGGGTCGAGGCCAGCGATCACCGCATGGTCTGGGCCGATATCAGCAACGAGTAGCCGTCAGCGCAGACTGACGCGCAGCGCCTCCGCCGCCCGCCGCGCCTTGGCACGCGCGGCTTCGATGTCGTCGGCACGCGCCAATGTCACTGCCACGCGGCGCTGACCCTCGACCCGCGGCTTGCCAAACAGGCGCAGCGCGGTATCGGGCTCGGCCAGCGCCGCATCGACGCCGGCGAACTCCGGTACACCATGCCCCTCGGCCAGCACCGCGCAGGACGCCGCGGCGCCCCAGCTGCGCAGCTCGGGAATCGGCAGACCGAGAATGGCGCGCGCGTGCAGGGCGAACTCCGACAGCTCCTGCGACACCAGCGTGACCAGCCCGGTGTCATGCGGCCGCGGCGAGACTTCCGAGAACCACACTTGGTCGCCCTTGACGAACAGCTCGACGCCAAACAGGCCGAGCCCGCCCAGGTCGTCCGTCACCGCTCGGGCGATGCGCTGCGCCTCGGCCAGCGCCGCCACCGACATCGGCTGCGGCATCCAGCTCTCGCGGTAGTCGCCGGCGATCTGCAAGTGGCCGATCGGCGCACAGAAAGAAGTACCGTCGCGATGCCGCACGGTCAGAAGTGTGATCTCGTATTCGAAGTCGATGAAGCCCTCGACGATGCAGCGCCCTTGCCCGGCGCGGCCACCATGCTGGGCGTACTCCCAAGCGGCGTCGATCTGGCCGGCTTCGCGCACCGTGCTCTGGCCCTTGCCCGATGAGCTCATCACCGGCTTGACCACGCAGGGCAAGCCGACGGCGTCGATCGCGGCGCGGTATTCCTCGGCGGTATCGACGAAGCGGTAGGGCGAGGTCGGCAGGCCGAGCGTTTCGGCAGCGAGGCGGCGGATGCCTTCACGATCCATGGTCAGACGCGCGGCGCGTGCGGTGGGAATGACGCGCAGCCCCTGGTCCGCTTCCAGCTCGACCAGGGTCGGGGTGTGGATCGCTTCGATTTCCGGCACCACCAGATGCGGCTGCTCCTGCGCGATCAGCGCGCGCAAGGCATCCGGGTCGAGCATGTTTAGTACGTGGCTGCGATGTGCCACCTGCATCGCCGGCGCATTGGCGTAACGATCGGCAGCAATCACCTCGACGCCGAAGCGCTGCAGTTCGATGGCGACTTCCTTGCCGAGCTCGCCGGCACCCAGCAGCAACACGCGGGTGGCGCCAGGCGTAAGCGGCGTGCCGAGGGTGACGGAGGGATCGGACTCGGACATGACAGGCTCTTGGCAATCGGGGCGCAAATGGTAGCGGCCCGTCGCGCCATCCGCACCGTCTTGGGCTGGCGCAGGCGGCACGGTATCGTGGGCGCTCGTTTGCCCGGCACACGACCATGCCCAGACTCCTCCTGTTGCTGCTCGCCCTGCTGCCCACGGCAGTCCAGGCCGCGCGCTGGAGCGAGCCGGAAATGGTCGGCGTGCTCGCCGAGCGCGCCATCTCCGAAGTCAGCGGCCTGACCGCTTCGCGCCGCCATCCCGGCGTTTACTGGGCACACAACGACAGCGGCCATCCGGCTGAGCTGCATGCCATCGATGCCGAGGGTAAGCGCCTGGCCACCCTGCGAATTCCGGTCAAGGCGATCGATTGGGAAGACATCGCCTCGTTCGAGTGGCAGGGCCGTCCGTATCTGTTGCTGGCCGATGTCGGCGACAACGGTGGTATCCGCGCGGAATTGCAGCTGATCGCGATCGCCGAGCCCGAGCAACTGGTCGACGGAATGGAGCTGCAACCGGCCTGGATCCAGCGTTTTCGCTGGCCCGACGGGCCTCGTGACTGCGAAGCGGTAGCAGTCGACAGTCGCCGCGGCGAAGTGCTGTTGATCTCCAAGAAGCGGGTGCCACCGGAGTTGTTCCGCCTGCCGCTCGGGCCCACCGATGAGCCCCAAGCGGCGGAGCTGCTCGGCAACCTGCTGGGGATCGACCAGCCCAGCGACACCGACCTGGAGAAGAATCCGGTCTACGGCCGCTATCGCTCGCAGATCACCGCCGCCGACCTCAGCCCCAATGGCCGGGTGCTGGCGGTGCTCAACTATTCCGGGCTGCAGTTCTACGTGCGCCCGGCCGGCGCCGACTGGCGCGACCTGCTGCCGACGCTGGAGCCCAGCCGGATCGCCCTGCCCTGGCTGCCGCAGGCCGAAGCGCTCGCGTTCGAGGCCGACAGCAGCGGGCTGCTGGTCGCCAGCGAGCAGACCCCTTCGCCGATCCTGCGCTACCGAGTGCTGCGCGACCCTCCTTGACACATGATATCTTTTTGATATCGTTCTCTCGAACTCGGGAGGGAACGGTCATGAAAGAACAGAACATCGCCTCGTTGAGCGGCATTCCGGTGCTGCTGTTGTTGCTCGCCGGCGGCATCGCCGACGTGTGGTGGATCATCGACAGCGCGCAATCCGGCGCAGGGGGCCTCGCCATCACCGGCGTGCTGGCCCTGCTGGTGATCGCCGCCTGTCTTGGCGGCTTCTACATGGTCGAACCGAACCAGGCCGCCGTGCTCAGCCTGTTCGGCAAGTACGTCGGCACGGTGAAGGAGCAAGGCCTGCGCTGGAGCAATCCGTTCTTCGCCGCGCGCAAAGTGTCGCTGCGCGTACGCAACTTCGAGAGCGGCAAGCTCAAGGTCAACGACCTCGACGGCAGCCCGATCGAAATCGCCGCGGTGATCGTGTGGAAGGTGGTCGACTCGGCCGAGGCGGTCTACAACGTCGACGACTACGAAAGCTTTGTGCACGTGCAATCGGAAGCAGCGGTGCGGGCTATGGCAGGCAGCTATCCCTACGACCAGCACCAGGATGGCCAGGAATCGCTGCGCAGCCATCCGCAGGCGATCTCGGAGCATCTCAAGACTCAGCTCGACGAGCGCCTGAACGCCGCCGGCGTCGATGTACTCGAAGCCCGCATCAGCCACCTCGCCTACGCTCCGGAGATCGCCCAAGCGATGCTGCAGCGGCAGCAGGCCGGCGCCATCATCGCCGCGCGTACCCGCATCGTCGAAGGCGCGGTCAGCATGGTGGAGATGGCCCTGCAGCAGCTGTCCGAGCGCCAGGTGGTCGAGCTCGACCCGGAGCGTCGAGCCACCATGGTCAGCAACCTGCTGGTGGTGTTGTGCGGCGAGCGCGGCACGCAGCCGGTGGTCAACGCCGGCTCCATCTACTGAGGAATCCCGATGACCACTATTCTCATCATCATCTCTATCGCCGCGGCTGCCAGCCTGGCAGTGCTGCGCAAAGCCTGAGTCGTGCCGTGAACGAAGCCACCCTGGTCGCCACCCTGCTGTTGGCTGCCGCACTGCCGGAGCTGCTGCTCGGCCTGCTCTGCCTGACCGGCCGCTTCATGCCGCGCGGCTTCGCCCGCGCCAAGGATCCGGAGGGACTGAGGCTGGCGTTCGGCCAGGGCCTCGTCGCCAGTGGTGGCCTGTTGTTGCTGGCTGCTGCGCTGGTCTATGCCCTGCCGCTGGACATCTTGAAGTGGCTGGCACCGCTGCTCGCCGCCGGCATCACCCTGGTGGCGATGTTCGTCGTCCTGAAGATGATCCGACTTGGCCGCCGATGAGCGAGAAGAAGGCCTATCCGCTGCGCATCAATGCCGAAGTGCTGGAGGCCTTGCAGCGCTGGGCCGATGACGAACTGCGCTCAGCCAACGCGCAGATCGAGTACGTGCTGCGCGAAGCGCTGCGCAAGGCCGGGCGGATCCAGGCGCCACCGACACGACCCGGCAAACCCATTCAGGAGTAGACCCACATGGCCAGTGAGCGCATCAGCTACCAGGTCGTCGACATCAAGCCCGGATTCTTCGGGATCAAATCGCAGCAACTGCAGGACGAGCTCAATCGCCTGGGCCAGCAAGGCTGGGAGCTGATTGCCGTGCAGCCGATGGGGCTGAATACCCGGCTGTTCCTGAAGAAAGGGCAATAGCCCGCAAGCAGCCCGCCAAGCGACGCAAGGCGCGAGGACCGGCTAAGCTGCCGCGCATGCGCCGCAACGTCGACACATTGCTAAACACCGAAGCCATCGAGCTGTGGCCGGCGCCGTTGCTGCGGGCGCGCAGCAATGCCGATGCACGTGTGCTGGCACGGGCGAATCGAGTGCTGCGACGCAAGCGCGATGGCCGCTTTATCGCCGCCGATCTTCCGCAAGGGCTGATGCCCTTGCTGCCGCGCTGGCAGCACGAACCGGGTCTGCACGCCGCACTCGATGCGCTCGATGCCGAAGCGCAGCGCCGGTCGGGCATTTCTCCGCCTGCGCAAGCTTTGCCGATGTCCAAACTCGAAGCACGCCTCGCGCAGCTCGGTCTCGACGCCCGCTATGGCGAGCGCACCGGTTTGCCGCTGGTCGCCGAACCCGACCGCCTAGCCCTCGCCGGCTTCGACCGCTTTCGCCGACCGCTGTGGCTGCTGCAGCCCGCGGCCCGTGCCTGGCAACGTTTGCGTGCCGCTGCTGCCATCGAGGGTATCGCGCTGGATGCGATTTCCGGTTACCGCAGCCACGACTACCAGCTGGGCATCTTCGAACGGAAGCGGGCGCGCGGCCTGAGCGTCGACGAGATCCTCGCGGTCAATGCCGCCCCCGGCTATTCCGAACATCACGGTGGTTGCGCGCTCGATATCGGCACGCCCGGCGAACCACCGGCGGAGGAAAGCTTCGAAGCAACGCCAGCCTTTTCATGGCTGTCGCGACACGCCGGTGGTTTCGGCTTCGCACTGAGCTATCCGCGCGGCAATCCGCACGGCATCAACTACGAGCCTTGGCACTGGTGTTGGCGACCCGCCGGCGACTCCGTCGGCTGCTTCGCCGCCAACCCGCTCCGCTCAATCCTGTGAGCGCTTGACCGGAGTCTTGGCCGGCGTCGCTGCATCAACGATCCGCCACAGATAAAGCCCAGCCAGTGTGCGATACGGCCCCCAGCGTTCGCCCCGCTCCAGCAGCACTTTCGGCTTTGGCATCTCGTCGAGCCTGTCGAGGATCTGCGCGCCCTTGCGCACGCCGAGATCGTCGACCGGCAACACATCGGGGCGCCCCAGACTGAAC
>DASUOA010000246.1:0-2876 GCA_036276895.1 Arenimonas sp.
CAGCAGGACCCATAGCAGCAGCGATCCCTCGTGCGAGCTCCACACCGCGGTAACGCGGTAGTGCGTCGGCAGTAGCGTATTGGAGTTGTGCGCGACGTAGGCGACCGAGAAATCACCGATGACGAAGGCGTGCGTGAGCAGCGCATAGGCGATCGCGATCAGGGCCAGCTGCGCCCAGGCGAGCGGCCGCGCGGTCGCCATAATGGCGTTGTTGCCGCGCTGAGCGCCGAATAGTGGCAGGGCCGACAACAGGGCCGACAGCAACAGCGCCAGCAGCAGGGCGATCTGCCCGAGTTCGGGCAGCATCAGTACGTCTCCGCCGCGGTGGGCGTTTCGGTTTCCTTTCCGATCTCGCCCGCGCCGACCTTGTGCTTCTGATGCGCTTTGCCCATAGCCTCGGCCACTTCGCGTGGCATGTACTGCTCGTCGTGCTTGGCAAGTACCTGCGTCGCCACGAAGCGGTCGCCCTCGCGGCGGCCAGTGGCGATCACTGCCTGCTTCTCGCGAAACAGGTCGGGCAGGATGCCTTCATAGTCGACCGGCATCACTGCGTCACCATCGCTGACCGCGAACGTGACTTTGAGGCTGCCCGGTTCTCGAGTAATCGAATGCTCCTTGACCATGCCGCCGAGGCGGAACACCGCCTGATCACTGGCTTCGCCGGCAAACACCTGCGACGGCGTGAACAGATACGTGATGTTCTCGCGCAGGGCGACGGTGACCAATGCAGCGGCTACCGCCGAGGCGACAACCAAGGCCACGATCAACCACAGTCGACGGCGACGGGTGGGATTCATTCGGCTGCGTCCTTGCGGCGTGCGGTTTCTCGTGCGGCGCGTTGGACAATCATCCGCCGTGTGCGCTGCAGCTCGATCCGCGGTGCCAGGTAATCCCAGGCCAGATAAAAGGCGAACACGGCGTAGGCGCCGATCACATATTCGAAGTAGCTCATGCGCCGGCCCCGGCGGCGTCGCGCGCCCAGTCCTTGCCGGCTTCGCGGCGCAGGTTGTCGACCCGCGCGCGCTGCAGCAGCGAGCCAACGAACCAGGCTTTGGTCGCCAGCACCATCACCCACAGCGGCCAGGCCATCGAAGCATCCATGGTCGAGTCGCCGAATACGCGGATGGTGGCGCCCTGATGCAGCGAGTTCCACCACTCCACCGAGTAGCGGATGATCGGCAGCAGCACCACGCCGACGATGGCCAGGAAGCCGGCGGCACGCGCCGCGGCGCGGCGATCCTCGATCGCGGCATTGAGGCCGATCACGCCGAGGTAGAGAAACAGCAGGATCAGCTCCGAGGTTAGGCGCGGGTCCCAGTCCCACCAGGTGCCCCACATCGGCTTGCCCCAGATCGAACCGGTGACCAGTGTCACCGCGGTGAACCAGGCGCCGATCGGCGCACAGGCCATCGCCAGCACCTCGCACAGCTTGATCCGCCAGATCAGTGCGATCGCGGCCTGCACGGCCATGATCGCGTAGACCATCAGGCTCATCCACGCCGACGGCACATGGATGTAGAGGATGCGAAAGCTGTCGCCCTGCTGGTAGTCGGCGGGGACGACCAGCAGCGCGCCATAAAGGCCAATGGCCATGCCCAGCAGGCCGAGCGCGAAACCCCACGGCGCCCAGCGCGCTGCAAAGCGGTCGAAATTCGGTGGCGAGCCGAGGTGATGGAACCAGAGCAGGACAGGATTCACGGCAGCATCAATTCAGCGCAATTCGGATCGCCGCGGCGGCGGCGAGCGGGGCGAGTACGAGGGCCAGGGCCAATCCGGCGCCGAGCAGCAGCAGCGCGCCGAGCCAGGGCAGGCCTTGCGCTGCGGCCATCACGCTGCCGGCGCCGAACACCAGCACCGGCAACAGCAGGGGCAGGGCCAGCAGGGCCAGAAGCATACCAGAGCGGCGCAGGCCGACCGTGAGCGCCGCGACAACGCCGCCAAGCAAGGACAGCAGCGGCGTGCCGATCGCCAGCGACAGCATCAGCACCGGCAGCAGCGCGTCGGGCAGGTACAGCATCTGCGCCAGCAAGGGCGCGAGCAGCAGCAGCGGTAGGGCGGTGGTCAGCCAGTGCACGCCGATGCGCACCGCGACCAGCCAGGCCAGGGGCACCGGCGACAGCAGTTGCTGCTCCAGGCTGCCGTCGTCGGCGTCGCCGCGGTAGAGGCTGTCCAGGGTGAGCAGATTGGCGAGCAGCACAGCGACCCAAAGCACGCCCGGGGCGATGCGCGCGAGTTGCTGCGGGTCGCTGCCGAGTGCCAGTGGGAACAGCACTACCGTCATCAGTGCAAACAGCAGCGGTTGCGCGGCGTCGCCGCGACGCGCCCAGACCAGTTGCAGGTCGCGCCGGGCTTGGGCGCGCGCCGAAAGCCAGAGTCCGGGCGAACTCATGCGCGTCGTGCTCCGGCCAGTTCCAGCGTGCGTATCGGCACCGGCGGTGCCGCGTAGGCACCGTGCGTGGTCAGCAGTACCGCGCCTCCCGAGGCGATGTGCTCGCCGATCAGCCGGTTGACCAGGGCGATGCCGTCGAGATCGAGGTTGGCATAGGGCTCGTCGAGCAGCCACAGCGGCGCCGATTGCAGCCGCAGTCGGGCTAGGGCCAGGCGTTTGTTCTGGCCGGCGGAGAGTTTGCGCGCCGGCGTCTCTTCGTAGCCGGCGAGACCAACGCCCGCCAGCGCCGTCGTGACATCGATGTCGGTGTGGCCGTTGAGTGCGGCGGCATAACTCAGGTTCTCGGCCGTCGGCAAGTCGGCCTTGTGGCCATGCGCATGGCCGAGATAGGCGCTGCCGCGGGCCAGATGCTGGCGATCCACTGGCTTGCCATAGACGCGAACCTCGCCTTCGGCCTCGAGCAGGCCCGCCAGCACGCGCAGCAACG
>DASUOA010000247.1:0-2490 GCA_036276895.1 Arenimonas sp.
CGCGAAACGGTTGCGGGAGATCCTGGCTGCCGGAGGTGCCTAATGTCCCTGATTGGTGTCGCCATGGATTCTGAGTGGAAGTGACAGACCGACTACTGGCCGGTCATCAATCGTCAGGGGCAACAGCCGGGGGCTTGAGCCAGAAAGGGGCGGTGTTCGACCCGAAATGGCCGTTGAGTAATTCAGCGAGAGCAGAGAAAGCGGTCATTCGCAGCTGACGCCATCGGGGCGCGCCAAGCGGCTGCCGTCAAACGCAACCGAAGACGAGCCGCGAGAACCTGCCGATCACCGCACCCCCGACGAATGTCGCCGCGCGATGAGCTGGACGCAACGCGTCAAGCGCTTCTTTGCCATCGACGAGGAAACCTGCGTCCACTGTGGCGGCGAGGTGAAGATCGTCACCCGGAACCGCGCCGCATACAGCGCCGGCAGGAACAGCAGCGTCAACGCCGTCTCCACCATCAGCCCGCCCATGATCGCCACCGCCATCGGCCCGAAGCACACCCAGCGCGACAGCGGAATCATGCCAGGACCGCGGCCAGCGCGTTCGGCACAATAATTGGCCTGAAGCGGCGCACGGTGGCGTCGATCAGGACCGGGTAGGGCGTGCTGCCGGCAGCGATGTCCTGCTCGATCTGGTCGACCAGGATGATCGAGTTGCGCATGATCATGCCTTACAGCGCGATGGTGCCGAGCATGGCGACGAAGCCGAACGGCACCTGGAGCCAAGCGCGCGAAACACATCTCGTACGCCGCTCAGGGCGCGCCAAAATCGGCAGGCCACAGAAGACATCGGGACTTTCGAAAAATGCGCTCCCCGATGTCGCCTGTATCGATGCCGGTGCTGAACCTCAGTTCGATCGATTCGCGCGAGGTGCCGCAGCCTGCAGCCGCTGCAGGCCGGCACGGGCCGAGGGGTAATCTGGAGCAAGCTCAAGCGCCCTGCGATAGGCGGCCTCGGCGCGCGGCGTGTCGCCGGCGGCCTCCAGCGCCTCTCCCAGGCTGTCCCAAGTGTTGGGCGATTGCGGGTAGTAGCGTGTGTTCAGCTCCAGCAAGGCGATGGCTGCCGGCACCGAAGGTGGCTCGATGGCGTGGCTCCGCAGCTTCTCGTACCCCAGCCAGTTCAGCAGATCCTCGCGCGGGCGCATCGTCCCGCCCAACCGCTCCGAGGCCCGTGCGAAATGCGCTTCCAACTCGGTCGCGGACGGCACTTTCGTCCAGGCCGGCAACTTATAGTCGGCAAACACGAAGCGGAGTCCATCGTAGAAGCTGGGCACCGACAGCGAGCCATGGTCCTCGTGCGCACCATAGATCTTGCTGCCCAGACTCACGCCCGGGATGGGCTGACGCTCAAAAGCGGCAATGAAATCGCGGTTGAAATGCTCTGGTGGAAGGCCGCTGGGCAGCTCCTGGGTGGTGGCGATGAAGAAGCGTAGTGGTTTGCTTGGTCTACGGTACTCCCCTGCCAGCAGCCGTCGCTGCATAAGGCGCTCGTCCCACCACAGGCTGGGGTCGGCCAGCACATATGCATTGAAGAGATCGGGCTGGCTCATCAAGGACTGCAACACTGGTAGCCCGGTGAGTGAGTAGCCGAACAGCAGTCGGTAGTCATCGGTGCGGTACTCGCGACCGATGAAGGGGATCAGCTCCTCGCGCACAAAGTCCAGAAAGCGATCAGCGCCGCCGCTGCCGGCAAAGCTCGCATTGTCGATGCCGCGCAAGTCCTTGCGGCTGTCGGTCGGGGTGCTGTCGCGCACCCGGCGCTGGCTGTGTATGCCGACCACGATCATCTCGGGCACGCTGGGCGTTGCGTCGGTCGCCATCTGCGCGGCCATTGCCGAGAAGGTGGCGAAAAAGTGATTGAACTCGGCGTCCAACAAATAGAGCACCGGGTAGCGTGTCCCGCCGCCGGCCGAGTAGCTGCGCGGCAGGGCAATGGACAGCCGGCGCTCCTCGCCCAGGATCTGGGATGGCAGCGTGCGCTGCTGGCCATAGCTGACTGCCGGTGCGAATGGCTCATCGGCCCAAGCCGGTGAGACGAGCGAAAGCTGCAACAGCAGCGCGAGTAGAATCTGTTTCATGGGGGGTATAGGGACTTCAGACGTTCTTTGCGGGGAGTCTGGTGGGTAGGCGGCGGTCGCGCAAGCTGCCCAGGTAGCCGCGATCCAGCAAAACGGTTCCAGGTTCACTTCCGCACGACTTCCAAAGCAGCTACTACGGCGCGCGAATGTGGAACCACGCCGCATACAGCGCCGGCAGGAACAGAAGTGTCAACGCCTTCGCCGCCATCGGCCCGAAGAACACCGAGCGCGACCGAGAATCGAGAGCGTGGTGAGTTTTTGCGCGTGGACTCCAGGCCGGCGCTACGTTCGTCACTTGGTTGGTGCGCTCCGATGTGCGGCTGCCATTCGGCGGCACCCAGCACTCCGGCTTCGGACGTGAGCTGGCCAGGCACGGCATCCACGAATTCACCAGTGTCATGATGGTGAA
>DASUOA010000248.1:0-2835 GCA_036276895.1 Arenimonas sp.
GCTCTGGCGGCAGCAGAAGATGTGGCGGCGCGGGCCGCTCTGGCGCGTAATGCCTGAGGCTGTGATGTGCAAATGGACGGCAAGCACCGGCCATTTCTTGGCCACGAAAAAGCCGGCTCGCGCCGGCTTTTTCGTACTACCGTCTTCGCGGGAATCAGGCGGCCTTGAGGGCCTTGATGTGCGCAGTCAGACGGCTCTTGTGGCGGGAAGCCTTGTTCTTGTGGATCAGGCCGCGCGAGCTGTAGCGGTCGAGGATCGGCATGGCGACGGCGAAGGCGGCTTCGGCAGCGGCGACGTCCTTGGCTTCCAGGGCCTTGACGACCTTCTTGACGGCGGTGCGCAGCATGGAACGCTGGGCGACGTTTCGCGCGTTGCGGACGACGGTCTGCTTGGCGCGCTTCTTGGCGGACTTGATGTTGGCCACGGAGGGCTCCTGAGACGTGTTGGGGGTAGAAAGACCGCAAATTATGGGCTAGACATGGAATCGAGTCAATTATCACCCACGGAGGGGTCATGAAGCGTCCCGGCCTGCTGCGTTCCACCGCGGTTTTTGGGGCCATGACCCTGCTCTCGCGCCTCGCCGGCCTGGCCCGCGACATGCTGCAAGCGCGGGTGCTCGGTGCCGGGATGGCGGCCGACGCCTTCGTCATCGCCTACCGGATTCCCAACTACCTGCGGCGGATCTTCGCCGAGGGCAGCTTCGCCCAGGCCTTCGTGCCGGTGTTCAACGAGCTCAAGGAGAAGGGTGATCAGGCCGCGCTGAAGGACTTGCTTGACCACGTCGCTGGCAGCCTGTGCGCGGTGGTGTTGCTGGTCACCGGGCTCGGCATCCTGCTGGCGCCGCTGATCGTCACGGTGATGGCGCCGGGCACGCTTGATGACCCCGGAAAGTACGCGCTGACCAGCGACCTGCTGCGGGTCACCTTTCCTTACCTGTTCTTTATTTCCGGCGTAGCGCTGGCTGGCGCAGTGCTCAACAGCTTCGACCGCTTCGGATTGCCGGCGGTGACGCCGGTGCTGCACAACCTGGTGCTGATCGCGGCGATGACGGTGGCGGTCGGCTGGTTCTCGCTGCCGGTCTGGGCACTGGCCTGGGGCGTGTTCGGCGCGGGTCTGGCGCAGTTGCTGCTGCTGTGGCCTGCGCTGCGTCGGCACGGGCTGCTGCCGCGGCTGCGTCTGGGCTTCCGTCACGAGGGCGTGCGCAAGGTGTTCCGGCTGATGCTGCCCACGCTGTTCTCGTCCTCGGTGGCGCAGTTGAACCTGCTGGTGGGCACGCTGTTCGCGTCCTTGCTGGTGACGGGCAGCCAGACCTGGCTGTATCTCGCCGAGCGTCTGGCCGAGTTCCCGCTGGGCCTGTTCGGCGTGGCGCTGGGTACGGTGATCCTGCCGCACCTGTCGCGACGGCATGCGGCCACCGATGCCGAGGGCTATGCCGCGACCCTGGATTGGGCGCTGCGCATGGTGCTGCTCGGCGCGCTGCCGGCGGCGGTGGGTCTGGCGCTGCTGGCCGAGCCGTTGACCGTGACCATCTACCAGGGCGGCCAGTTCGGGCCGGAAGACGCGCGCATGGCGGCCTGGGCGCTGATGGCGATGAGCCTCGGCGTGCCGGCGTTCATGGCCACCAAGGTGCTGGCGCCGGCTTTCTACGCGCGGCAGGACACGAAGACGCCGATGCGCGCCGCGATCGCTACCGTGTTCAGTAATGTCGCCTTGACCGTCGCGATCGTGACGCCGCTCTGGTTCTACGGGGTCGAGGGCGGTCACGTGGGCATCGCCTTGGCCACCAGCCTGGCCGGCTTCGTCAACGCGGCCTTGCTGTGGCGGTCGCTGCGTCGCGCCGGACTGCTTCGGCCACGGCCCGGCTGGGGCCGCTTCTGGCTGCAGGCGTTGATGGCCTGCGCCTTGATGGCGACGGCGGTCTGGCTGGCCCGCGGGGCCCTGGGCAACTGGAGCGCGATGCCGCTGATGGCGCGGATCGGCTGGCTGCTGGCTGTGGTGGCGCTAGGCGCCGGTGTCTACGGGGCGACACTGCTGCTTGCCGGCGTGCGCCCGCGACACCTGCGCGAGCGCTGAGATGCGCCGGTATACTTCGCGCCGATGAGCGAGCTGTTCCGGGACGTCGAGGGCAAAGCACTTTGCCCGCAGGGCAGCGTGGTTTGCATCGGCGCCTTTGACGGTCTCCATCGGGGGCATCGGGCCCTGATCGACCACGCGCTGCTGCGTGCGCGCTCGCTGGGGTTGCCGGCGGTCGCGCTGAGCTTCGAGCCGTTGCCGCGCGAGTTTTTCGGCAGGGCCGACCCGCCGCCGCGGCTGCTGCTGCCGCGCGCCAAGTTCGAGGCGCTGCGCGCGCTGGGCTTCGACGTCGTGGGCCTGCTGCGATTCAACGCGGCGTTGGCCTCGACGCCGGCAGAAGTGTTCGTTGAGCGCGTATTGCATCGGCGCCTTGCTGCGCGCGAAGTCTGGGTCGGCCCGGAGTTCCGCTTCGGCAAGGGTCGCGCCGGTGATCTCGAATTGCTGCAGCGGCTGGGTGCCGAGCACGGCTTCGCTGCCGCGGCGATCGACCCGGTGGCGTTTGCCGGCGTGCGTGTTTCGAGTTCGCAGGTGCGCCAGCAGCTCGCCGCGGGCGAGCTCGACGCGGCGGCAGCCGTGCTCGGTCGGCGCTACGCGATCGGTGGCAAGGTGGTGCGTGGCAAACAGCTGGGCCGCCAGCTCGGCTACCCTACGGCGAACATCCGCCTGGCCGGCAAGCGGGCGCCGCTGGGCGGCATCTTCGCGGTCTGGGTGCACGGCATCGGCCCCGAACCGCGCGCCGGCGTGGCCAGCCTGGGCACGCGG
>DASUOA010000249.1:0-4890 GCA_036276895.1 Arenimonas sp.
CCAGCGGAGCGCACTCTCAAGCACCGTGTCGTGCACCGTCGTCACGAAACCATTCGGCGTGCGGATCAAACCCATGGTCAGCAGATCCAACTCGCTTGACACGAATACACGCCAATTGCCGACGCCGCTGCCGAGGCTGCCACTCAAGCCCTTGCCCGGATTGCCGTACTCCAGATCCTGCGAGTTGATGTGCTGGGTCTGCAGCGCAGACAAGCTCAAGGTAGCCGTGCCCGCCGAGCGCTGTCCGCTGTCATCGATACCCCACAGTGTCACGCTGCCCGCTTGACCGGCAAGATTGGTCAAGCGCAGGAATCCCTGCTGCTGCGTTTCTGCTGCCGGTGTCACCATCCACAGTGGCTGTCCATCGCTGGTGTCGGCAAAGGTCGATAGGTTGGTGAGGTAGCCCAGGGGATCGGCGAGCAGGCTCTGCACGGTGATGCGGCCGCTGGCCGAGACCGTCAGTCGCCACTTCCCGGCACCATCACCCAGCTGGCCGAGCAAGCCGATGTCCTGATTTCCCTCCTCAAGGTCGATCGCATTGAACTCACGCGAAGCCAAGGGCGGCAGCTCCACGCTAAGCGTCTGCAGACCCGCCGCGCCAGCATCGTCAACACCCGCAATCTGCACACTGACCGGCTGCAACGTGGTGTTGATCACCCGTAACCAACTGACCTGATTGCCATTGCTGCCCGGATTGAACATCGGCACGAACCAGTCGGCGCCATCACCTTCGACGCGATCATGCATCGATGTTACGAACCCGTCCGGCGTGCGGATGTAGGCCAGCGCGTCCAAAGCCAACGAACTGCGCACGATCAGCGTCCAGTTGCCCTCTCCTTGACCCAAGGCGCCCTCTAGCCCTTTGTCCACGTTCCCGAACTCGGCATCCTGCGAGTTGAACTGCAGGGCTTGCTGTGGTGCCAGGGCAATGCGCAGGGTTCCGCTGGAGCGCTTGCCGCGGGCGTCAATGCCCCAGATCGAGGCCTCGCCAGCGTGCGTCTCCCGATTGATCAGTCGAATAAATCCCTGCTGCGCCGTGTTCGACGCCGGCGGTACCTGCCACAGATACTGATCATCCGAACGCAGCGCCTCGCTCACGGACAGGTCTACTTCGCCTCGGGCACAAACGCTGCCGATGCAGGCTTGGTAGCTGAAGTGATCACTGCCGATGAAGCCGGTGTGCGGCGTGTAGCTGAACGCTCCATCGCTGCTCAAGCTGAGGCCGCCATGTTGCGGCCCCTGCCCTGCGACGATTGACGCCGTGAGCTCCGTTGCGCGCGCATGGCTGTCGTTCGCCAGCACGCCAATGGCAGCGCCGATGTGCAACGACTGTCCCGCCTCGGCAGCGAAGTGGTCATTCCCGACATCGGGCGCGGCGACTTGTTCAGGAAGGTGCATCAGGAAGGTGGCGCCTGTCAGACCGCCGCTGCCCAATCCCACCAACTCGCCAAGGATTGCGCCGCTGCGAGCGTCGACACGCAACACGCGTGCCGCAGTGCCGCCATACCCGGTCACGAGCAATTCGCCCTGCGGACCGTAATCGATGCCGTTGACGCCGAAGTCGGCCGGCATGTTCGCCAACACCCGATCGAAGCGGCCATCGCGGTGATAGCGCAGGATTTGCTTGGACCCCTCACTGGTGACCAGCAATCCGTTGCCATCGCGCTCGAAGAGAATGCCGCGGGTACGATACAGGCCGCCGCTACCCGAAGCGATGAAGGGCTCGACGCGATTGCTAGCCGGGTCCCAGCGCACCACGCTGTTGCTGTCGAAGCCGGGGACGTACAGCTTGCCATCGGGCCCGAACACCAGCCCATTGTCGATGCCGGCAACGCCTGCGGCTCCGGCGGGAACCGCCGTTCCCTTGTACGCGCCGGTGTGCCCGTCGTATCGCTCGACGCTGCTGCTGTTGTACCCGCCGAGATACACGTCGCCATCGGGCCCGAAAGCCACGCCGGTGATGCCGGGCCACTTCTGGGCGTCGATAAAGGTATCGACATACTCCAGCGTGTCGGCCCGATAGCGCAGGATCCAGCCCTTGCTCTCATTGACGGCATACAGCAGACCGTCTTGCAGTCTTACCGCTTGCGCCGTGCGGAGCCGGCCAGCTGGATCTAGATCGCGCAGGTAGGCGCCGCTGCAGCCGTCATAGACATGCACCGTCGAGTAATAACCGCTGACCAGCACCTGCCCGCAGCTGGCCGCCGCCGCGCAAGGCAATACAAGGAAGAGTAGGCAAAGCAGTTGTCGTATCATGGCGCCTCCGTGGTGACTAGACCGAAGGCTGCGAGGCTGCCGCCCCATCCACGTCGGGGTCCTGATTTCGCTGTTCGTTTTTTCTCTTTTTTTTCTCTGCCCCGCGTTTTTCCTTGTTCTTCAGTACTTTCGGGGCGCGAATCCGGTGTATGCACGCAACTGAGTCGCCCCCATCCCGCCTGACCATCGGTGAGTGGCGCCTGGATCCTTTGGCCCACGAACTCCAGCGCGGCGACGAGCGTCGGAGACTTCCCAAGCGCCTGGTGCATCTGCTGTTGGCGCTGCACCAGCAGGCAGGCCGCACCCTGACCCGCGACGAACTGCTCGTTGCCGCCTGGGACCGCCGAGTCGTTAGCGACGAAGTCCTCTCCCGCAGCATTGCCGAGTTGCGCCAGGCACTCGGCGACGATGCGCGTGCGCCTCGCTATATCGAAACCATTCCGAAGACCGGCTACCGCCTGATCGCGCGCGTTGACAGCGCCACTTCAGACATCGCCACCGACGAAGCGGCAGAATCAGCCGCGCCCGAAGCGGCCGCACCATCCGCCAAGCCGCCAGCCGCATCGAGCCATCGCCGCCCCTCAGCCGGACTGCTCCCGGTCTTCGCTCTGGCCATGATCGCCCTGCTCGCTCTCTCTCGCTTCATGTTGACGAGAGCGGAGCCTGAAAGTTCGCGCTGGACGGAAGCGGCAATGGCCAAGGAGCAGGCATTCATCAGCGAAGCGGAGTGGACACGCCAGCCGCGTTTTTCCCGAGATGGCCAGTGGCTCACTTATCTAAGCCAGTCGCCCGACGATGGCAGCACTCGCGTGCGGCTGCTGGCACTCTCGAATGGACAGGCCAGGGATATTGATATCGGTGGCGGTCGACTGAGCGGTCCGGCTCTGTCGCCGGACTCCAGGCGCCTGGCGGTGCTCGCCCGTGAGAGTGGGCAATGCGAAGTACGTGTGTCGCTACTGCCGTCCGGGCCTTGGCGCGTTGTCTCCGATTGCGCGATGGGCAACGGCGACAGTCTGGAATGGACACCTGACGATCAGCTCATTTTCACAGCACCTGCCGCCGCCAATACGGGGGCAGGACTGGTACAGCTCGACGTTGATAGCGGCCAGCGGCACCCGCTGACGTCGCCGCCCACCGCCGCCGTCGCCGACAGCTCACCCCGGCTGGATGAGCAGGGCCGCTTGGCTTTCCTGCGCGGGCCGGCGGAGGCCCAGCAACTCTGGATGCTGGAGGATGGACGCGAGCGTGTGCTGCTCGCGCAAGCCAATCGCATTCCCGGCCTGGCTTGGGCGATGGATGGCCGGCAACTGCTTGTGTCCAGCGATGCGCCCGGCTATCCCGCTTTGCTGGCCGTTGATCCGGACAGCGGCGACAGCCGACTATTGGGCGGTCGTGGCGCGGCCACCTTGGATGTCGCCAGCGATGGCAGTCTGGTTTACGAGCAACGCAGCTACGACGCCAATCTTTGGTTGCATACCGAAGATGGCGAGCACCGTGTACTCACCCGTTCGACGCGCTACGACGCGATGCCGGCCCTGTCACCCGACGCGACGCAGGTCGCCTTCGTCAGCAACCGCGATGGTCCCGGTTCCATCTGGTTGCTCAGTCTGGCCAGCGGCGAAGTAACACGACTGGGATTGCCTAACACGGCGACCTGGACACGACCCAACTGGAGCCCGGACGGCGCATCGCTGCTGCTGACTCGCTACTACGAGGACGGCAGCTATGCGCTGCTTCGCTATCGCTTGGCGGACGACTCGCTGCAGGCTTTGGAGCTTCCCTTCACCGACGCCCATGCGGGCATGGAGGCCGCCGATGGCCGCGTGTTTTTCCTGCGCTCAGGCGCAGCTGGCAATACCTTATGGCATTGGCGGCCAGGCGAAGCGGCGCAACACCTGGACGATGCCGGGCTCATCGGCGAGTTCAGCGTCGACGGGTACTGGCTGGCGTATCAGCGCAAAGGCGAAGCGGGCATCGTTGTGCAAGGCACCACTGCTGGCAAGACACAAACGGTGCTTGCCGATCTCGGAGCAGCACAACCGCGCCGCTGGTCGCTGCAAAGCGGCAACCTGATCTACGCCGCTCCTGATGAGGACGGCGACACTTGGCTTTGGCGACTCGACTTGCAGGACGGTACTCGCCGGCGATGGCTCACTGCGGATCCCGGCACCGCTGGCCCCAGCATCGCGGCACCAGCCGACTTTACGTCTGTCGTCGTCTCCCGAATTGATCGCTTGCAGACCGACCTGTTGCGCGTGCCGGCACCTGATTGATTCGGCCGTCGTGTAGCCGCCCCGGCACCGCTGGTTGCGCGAGTCTTGTTGGCGCCACTGGTGCGGGCCAAGGTGGTGATCGCCGGCCTCGCCGGACGGCGGCGGCATGGGTGGCATGGACTTCTAAGTCCTGCGATCCATCCAGCATGACCACGAAGCCCGGCCTTGTGCCGGGCTTCGTGCTTTGCGGCGCTCCGAGCGGAAACAGCCTGCCTGCGTCGCGGCGAACTCCGACCCTGGCTTTCCGGCCAGGCCATGCGCGGCGCGTCAACCTAGCTTGCGAGTGCGACCGTGCCCAGCACGCCGCCGATCACTACCACGGCGAGCAGTACGTGCATGACGTGCGGAGCGCCGATGCGGT
>DASUOA010000250.1:0-4391 GCA_036276895.1 Arenimonas sp.
CGCCGCTGGGCGCCGCTGCTGCGCGCACTGCCGCCGCGCTGGCCGGCGCGCGCGATCGAGGCGGCGGTGATGCGGGTGCTGGCCGAGCCCTTGCGTCAGGGCGTGTTGGCGCCCTTGCAGGACCGCCGCATCGGCATCCACGTCGAGGACCTCGGCGTGTGCTGGGTGTTGCGCGTCGAAGGCGAGGGCCTGCGCGTCTGCAATCCGGACGTTGTGGCCGAATCGACCGTCTGCGGCAGCGCCACCGACCTGCTGCTGCTGGCCAGTCGCCGCGAAGATGCCGACACCCTGTTCTTCCAACGTCGCCTGCGACTCACCGGCGATACCGAACTCGGCCTGCTCGCCCGCAACCTGCTCGACCAGTTGCCCTGGGAGTCGGTGCCGCTGGGCTTGCGCATCGGGCTGCATCGCGGCGCCGGTCTCGCGCAATCAGCAAGGGCTGCCTATCACCGCGCGCCGGCTTGAGCCGGATGCGCCACCCTATTTACGCATCCATGGACGAACTGCAATCCGAGTGCGCGCCGCTCTGGCGCGATGACCTGCCCGACACCTACGCCGAACTCGGTGGCCGTCTTCAGCAGTTGCTGCCCTGTATGGAATGGCCGCTGCACCTGCCTTGGATCGACGCCATCAACCACCTCAAGCGCGAACGCGGCGCGTTGATCCTGGCGCACAGTTACCAGTCGCCAGAGATCTTTCATGGCGTCGCCGACATCACCGGTGACTCGCTGGCGTTGGCGCAGGCCGCGGCCGAGTGTGATGCCGACACCCTGGTGCTGTGCGGCGTGCACTTCATGGCCGAGACGGCGAAGATCCTCGCGCCGCAGCGTCGCGTGTTGATTCCCGACCTCGAGGCCGGTTGCTCGCTTGCCAGCAGCATCACCGCCGCCGACGTGCAGCACCTGCGTGCGCAGTATCCCGGCGTACCGGTGGTCAGCTACGTCAATACCACGGCGGCCGTGAAGGCCCTGTCCGATGCCTGCTGCACGTCCGCCAATGCGGTGCAGGTGGTCGAGGCAATGGGCAGCGAGCGGGTGATCTTTCTGCCCGACCGCTACCTCGGCGCCCATGTCGCCGATCACACCGACGTCGAGCTGATCCTCTGGAACGGTTCCTGTGAAGTGCACGAGCGCTTCACCGCCAGCGAAACGCGGCATACCCGCGAGCGTTTCGATGCAGTGGTGCTGGCGCATCCCGAGTGTCCGCCTGAGGTGCTGGCCGAGGCCGACTTCGTCGGCTCGACCAGCGCGATGACGGCGTGGCTGGGCAAGCATCGGCCGCTGCGGGTGGCGCTGGTCACCGAGTGTTCGATGGCCGACAACCTGCGCGCGAAGCACCCTACCATCGAGTTCATCAAGCCCTGCAATCTCTGTCCGCACATGAAGCGCATCACCCTGCCGGCGATCCATGCCTGCCTGCGTGAGCGCCGCCACGAAGTGACCGTGCCGGAAGGCATCGCCGCCGGTGCCCGACGTGCCTTGCAGCGCATGCTGGAAATCGGTCGTCGCGAGACGGTGTGAGCAGCGCGCCGCTGATCGTCGTCGGTGCCGGCATCGCCGGTCTCAGCGTGGCGCTGGCGGCGGCGCCGCGTCCGGTACTGCTGCTGTCGGCAGGTGCCAACGGCGACGACAGCAGCACGCGGCTGGCGCAGGGCGGCATCGCCGCCGCGATCGCGCCGGGGGATCACTGGCTGGAGCACTGCGAGGACACGTTGCGCTGCGGCAGCTACAGCAACGACGTCGAGGCGGTGCGCTACCTGACGCAGCAAGCGCCTTCGGCGATTGCCTGGCTGCAGCGGCTCGGTGCGGATTTCGACGGCGATCGCCACGGCCTGCACTTCGCGCGCGAGGGCGGCCATCGCCGCGCCCGCGTGCTGCACCTGGGTGGCGATGCCAGCGGTGCCGGTCTGCTGCGCGTGCTGCAGGAGGCCGCCCGCGCCGCCGCGCACATCGCGTGGCGCGAAGGCGTCTGCGTCGAAGGCCTGCTCCGCCGCGGCGAGCGCGTAAGCGGCGTGGTCGTCCGTGACGGTGACGACTACCGCTCGCGCATCCACGGCTCAGCGGTGGTGTTGGCCACCGGCGGTATCGGTGGCCTGTTCGCCGCCACCAGCAATCCGGCTTCGTCGCAGGGCGTCGGTCTTGCCTTGGCACGGGCGGTCGGTGCGCGCTTGCGTGATCTGGAACTGCTGCAGTTCCATCCCACCGGCCTTGCCACCACCGTTGCCGGACCGCAGCGGCCGCTGCTGACCGAAGCCCTGCGCGGCGCCGGTGCCGTGCTGCGCGACGAGCACGGACAAGCGCTGATGGCCGGCGTGCATCCGCAGGGCGATCTGGCGCCGCGTGACATTGTTGCCCGCCGCATCTGGCAACGGCAGCAGGCCGGCGATCGTGTCTTCCTCGACGTGCGCCACATAGGCGAGCGCGTTCTGCACGGATTCCCCACGGTAGCGGCGCTTTGTGCAAAGGCTGGCATCGATCCGGTCTCGGCACTGCTGCCGGTTACACCACTGGCGCACTTCCACATGGGTGGCATCGCGGTCGATCTCGATGGCGCCAGCAGTGCGCCCGGGCTGTTTGCCGTCGGCGAAGTCGCCGGCAACGGCGTGCACGGCGGCAATCGCCTCGCCAGCAATGCCCTGCTCGAAGCCGTGGTGTTCGGCCGGCGTTTGGGCCAGCGCCTGCGCGATGAAGTGCAGGCATCGGCGAGCGCGATGTCAACTGAGCTTTCGATGTTGCCGCCGCCGGCGACGATGGCCGATCTCGAGGGCCTGCGCGGCCTGCTGTGGAAGGGCATGGGTCCGGTGCGAACGCACTGCGGATTGCAGCTCGCGATCGAGCGGGTCGCGACGCATCCGGAGCTGTGCAACAGCTGGCAGGGACGGCTGGCGCTGTGCTTGCTGCACGCGGCGCTGGCGCGGCGTGAAAACTGCGGTGCGCACTATCGCGCCGACGCGATCGGGCCTCGCGCTCAGGTCGCCGGCGATGCGGCGAGTGCCATGCCCGTTTCGCCGTGCCAGTAGCCGTTGCGCGCGCCGACGCGCGTCACCGGCAGGTCTGACTGCCGCGCCGCATCGAAGCGCGCCACCACCGCGGCCGTCGCCTCGGCCTGCGGATACAGCCGGGCGATGCCGGCCCCGAGTTCGCGCAGTTCGCGCAGCTCTGGCGCCAGGTCGACGATCTCGCGGCCCTGGATCTGGATGCCGTTGATGGTCAGGAAGGCCTGGCCCTCGCGGGTGTCGAGCGGCAGACCATCGGGATAGTCAATGCAGCGGAACTCGCACTGGTCCTTGCTGCGATCAAGCGCGCGCGCGGTGAAGCAGCGTGCCGAATAGGCCAGCGGCAAGCGGCCCCAGGCCGCGATCTCGATTTCCGGCACTGCGGTACCGGCTTGCGATGCGGCATCGAGCAGCTCGCGCAGCAGCGCGCGGCCCTGTTCGACGCCCGGCACCCAGCGGCGCATGCCGTCTTCGCCGAGCAGCCGCAAGGCTTCGTGGTTGTAGACATTCAGCGTCGGTCCGGCGACGAAGGCGACGCCGCGCTCGCGGCACAGCTGCACTGCCGACAGGTCGTTGGCCTCGATCAGGAAGCGGCCGTTCCCGACCAGCCGGCGCAGCGCGCCAAGTTCGGACTCGGCTTCCAGCAGTGCCAGCGACGACAGTACGACCTCCTTGCCACTGCCGGCCAGTTCCTCGGCCAGCGCGATCCAGTCACGGGTGCGCAGCTCGCGGCGTTTGCTGCAGACGGTTTCGCCGAGATAGATGATTTCGACCGGCCATGCCATCGCTTCTTGATAGAAGGCCAGCACCTGCTCACGCGGCCAGAAGTACTGCAGTGGTCCGAGGCTGAGCTTCATGTGTGCTCCTCAATGCCAGGCGCGGTGATAGGGGCCCAGCGTGGTCTGGTGGCCCTCGGCGTGTGCTGACAGCTGCCGCTGCCAGTCGTCCTGCAATGTCCACTGCGCCGGTCGCGCGCGCAGCGCGTCGATCGCGGTGCGCCAGACCTTGGCGACACTGCCGATGTAGGCGGCGCCGCGTTGCCGGCCTTCGATCTTCAAGGCCACCACGCCGGCCTTGGCCAGCTGCGGCAAGAGGGACAGCGTGTTGAGGCTGGTCGGTTCCTCCAGTGCATGGAAGATCTCGCCGCCGACCGCGAAGCGGCCCTTGCACACGGTCGGGTAGGCGGCCGGCTCGGCAGGCGCGTACTCGTCCATCAACACGCCATTGAGCCGCACGCTGCGACTTCCGTCGGCCTGCTCGTCCCAGCGCACGAACTTCGCCGGCGAGCAGACGCCATGGCGGTTGGGCGAGGCACCGGTCACGTAACTCGATAGCTGGCAGCGTCCCTCGACCATGATGCACAGGCTGCCGAAGGCGAACACTTCCAGCGGCACCG
>DASUOA010000251.1:0-2099 GCA_036276895.1 Arenimonas sp.
GATCGCCTATCGTTTCTTGCGCCGGCTCGAGAACCGTGTGCAGATGCTCGCCGACCAGCAGGTGCACGAACTGCCCGGCGACGCCGAGGCGCAGTTGCGCATCGCCTGGGGCCTCGGTCATGACGATGCGGCGGCTCTGCGCGCCGCGCTCGATGCCGAGCGTGCGGTGGTGTCGGAAGAATTCGATCGCCTGCTCGAAGCCCGCCGCCAGCGCCAAGCGCCGAATGCGCTCAGCCAGTACTGGCGCGCCCTGCCCGATGGCGGCGAGCCAGCGGTGTTGCGCGATGCCGGGTTTGCCGACGCCGAAAGCGCCGACGCGGCGCTGCGTGACTTCGCCCAAGGCCCGGGCGTGCGCACGCTGTCGGCGCGTGGACGCAGCCGTCTCGATCACGTGCTGCCGCTGTTGCTCGCGGCTGCGGCGCTGAGCAGCGCGCCGGCGATGGCGCTCAAGCGCGGGCTGGCGCTGCTGCAGGCGGTACTGCGCCGTACCAGCTACCTTGCTCTACTCGAAGAGCAGCCGGCGGCGCTGGCGCGGCTGGTCGATGTCACTGCGCGCAGCGCCCTGCTGGCCGAGCGTTTGGCGGCGCATCCGCTGTTGCTCGATGAGTTGCTCGACAGTCGCGTGGCCGCGCTGCCTGATGAGCCGGAAATCATCGCTGGCATCGATGCGCTGCAACTGCCTGAGAACGATCTCGAAGCTGCGCTGCAACAACTGGCCGAGTACCGGCAAAGCTGCGCCTTCCGCATTGCCCTGGCGACCTTGGCGCAGCGGCAGCCGGCACAGGCCTCGGCGCGGCAACTGGCGACGCTGGCCGAAGCGGTGCTGGCGGCCTGCCTGCGGCTGGTGCGGACGGATATTGAATCCGCGCATGGTCGTATCGACAGGGCCGGCTTCGCGGTGATTGGCTACGGCAGCATCGGTGGCCGCGAGTTCGGCTTCGGTTCCGATCTTGACCTGGTGTTCCTGCACGATGCGCCGCTCGAGGCGATGTCCGACGGCGCGCGACCGCTGGATGCCTCGCGCTATTTCGCGCGACTGGCGCAGAAGCTGGTCAGCTTGCTGGGCACCGTCACCGGCGCGGGCAAGTTGTACGAAGTCGATGTGCGATTGCGCCCCGATGGTGCCAAGGGCCTGTTGGTTTCGACCGTCGCCAGCTTCGGCGATTACCAGCGCGAGCGCGCCTGGACCTGGGAGCGGCAGGCGCTGGTGCGTGCCCGTGCACTGGCCGGCGATGCCGCGGTGTGCGCGGCGTTCGAGAGCATCCGTCGCGACACCCTGTGCCAGACGCGCGACGCATCCGCGCTGCGCGACGACGTGGTGGCGATGCGTCGGCGCATGCGCGGTGAACTCGATCGCGGCGATGCGGCGCGTTTCGACCTCAAGCAGGGCGAAAGTGGCCTGGTCGATCTGGAATTCCTGTTGCAAGCCGAGGTATTGCAACGCGCTGCCGCCGAGCCGGCGCTGTGCGAGCCGCGCGATACGCCGGGCCTGTTGGCCGCGCTGGGTTGCGACGCGGAGCTGGCCGCGGCGCATGCGCTGCTGCTGGCGCGGGGCCTGGATTGCACGCTGGACCAGCGCCCCCGTCTGGTGGCGTATGACGAATCACTCGAGGGCGCGCGCGCGGTGGTGCGCGAAGCCTGCCTGGGCGCGGGGCTGGATTTCCGCTGAGTCGCTCGCTGGTTGCGCCGGCCTGGTCGCCACTCAGAACGTGAGCAGGGTCCGCAACTCTTCGGCGATGCGTTGCGTCTCGCGCAGGGGCGTGGCATCGAAGTCGGCCAGGTCGGTGTCCTGTGCGCGGATCCGTCCGCTTGCCAGCAGGTCATCGAGGAAGCGGCGCACCCGGCCCGTCGCGCGTTCGGGTTCGGCAACGAACACAGGTCGCGCTGTGGCGCAGGCTTCCGAAATCATGTTCACCGAATCCGGCGACAGCACGAAGCGGTCGGCCCAGGCCATCACCCCGGCGTAGGGATTGCGGCCGTCGCCGGCATCAAACCAGCGCAGGCCCGGCACCTCCTGCCAGTAGCGGCGCGCCAGCCGCGCGATATGCGGCTCGGTGCGGCGCGAGCCCAATACCAGCAGGCTGCCGCCCTGCTCGGCC
>DASUOA010000252.1:0-7742 GCA_036276895.1 Arenimonas sp.
TGGTCTGCACCAGAAGCAGAATGGCCAGGCCGCTGAGGCCGATCGGCAACCGGCCGAGCACCGACCATCCGAACGTGCGACGTACATCCGCGTCGCGAAATAGAAGCGCGTAGCGCTGAAGGGAGATCATTGGTTGCTGCAATGCAGCAAGCACCGATTAGCGCTTGATGTTCCACGTGGAACCAAAGCGTTTCTGTAGTTCCACGTGGAACGATCGCGTAAAATTCGCCACCCCATGCAGTTTCCCGCCGAATTCGACGTCATTGTGGTCGGCGGCGGCCATGCCGGCACAGAAGCGGCGCTCGCTTCAGCCCGGCTCGGCTGCCGCACGTTGCTGCTCACCCACAGCGTAGAGACGCTTGGCCAGATGTCCTGCAACCCTTCGATTGGCGGAATCGGCAAGGGACATCTGGTCAAGGAGATCGACGCGCTGGACGGCGCCATGGCCATCGCCACCGACGAGGCCGGCATCCAGTTCCGTATCCTAAACGGCTCGAAAGGGGCGGCGGTACGCGCCACGCGCGCACAAGCAGACCGCGCCCTCTACCGTCAGGCGATCCGCCGGCGCCTCGAAAACCAACCGAGACTCTGGATTTTCCAGCAAGCCGTAGACGACATTCTCCTGGGAGGTGAGCGTGCAGCCGGCGTAGCGACGCAACTGGGTCTGCAGTTCCGCGCGCGCTGCGTAGTGCTCACCGCCGGGACTTTTCTTTCCGGCCTGATCCATGTCGGCATGAACAGCTATAACGCTGGCCGTGCCGGCGACCCAGCTTCGACGACGCTGGCGGCGCGGCTGCGGGAAATGAAGCTCCCGGTCGGTCGGCTCAAGACCGGCACGCCGCCGCGCCTGGATGCCCGCTCCATCGACTTCTCCCAGCTCGCGGAGCAGCCCGGGGATTCGCCAGAACCCGTGTTTTCCTTTCTCGGCCGGCGCGACCTGCATCCCCGGCAGGTTCCCTGCTGGATCACGCACACGAACGCCCGCACCCACGAAATCATCCGCGGCGGGCTCGGCCGCTCTCCCATGTTCACCGGCGTCATTCAAGGCGTGGGGCCGCGCTACTGCCCGTCGATCGAGGACAAGATCCACCGCTTTGCCGGCAAGGAAAGCCACCAGATCTTCCTCGAGCCGGAGGGGCTGTCCAGCAACGAGATCTACCCAAACGGGATCTCGACCAGCCTGCCATTCGATGTGCAGCTCGAGCTGGTTCGTTCCATCCCGGGGTTGGAGGGTGCGCATATCGTGCGGCCCGGTTATGCGATCGAGTACGACTATTTCGATCCGCGAGACCTCCACGCGTCGCTCGAAACGAAGGCAGTTCCGGGGCTGTTCTTTGCCGGTCAGATCAACGGCACCACGGGATACGAAGAGGCGGCGGCGCAAGGTCTGCTTGCCGGCCTGAACGCTGCGCTAAACGCGCTCGGGCGAGCGCCCTGGTGTCCGCGCCGCGACCAAGCTTATCTCGGGGTGTTGGTGGACGACCTCATTACCCGCGGGGTGTCAGAGCCGTATCGCATGTTCACCAGCCGCGCGGAGTACCGGTTGATGCTGCGCGAAGACAACGCCGACTTGCGCTTGACCGAAGTCGGGCGAGCACTCGGCTTGGTGTCCGATGAGCGCTGGAACGCGTTTAACCGGCGCCGCGATGCCATCGCCCGCGAACAGGAACGCCTGAAGTCATCGTATGTGAGCGCTGGCTTCCATAAAAAGGTCAGCGCTTATGATCTCCTCCGGCGACCGGAAGTCAACTTCGCTGAAGTCGCCGGGACTCACGCCGTCGAGCCGTCGGTGGCCGAGCAGGTCGAGATTCAAGCCAAGTACGAGGGCTACATCGAGCGCCAGCGTCAGGAAGTCGCCCGCCGCGCCGATGCGGAGGCGCGCGCCCTGCCAAGCGATCTCGATTACCGGGAGGTGCGGGGCCTGTCGGCGGAAGTCCAGCAGAAGCTCAACCGCCATCGGCCCGAGACCCTCGGACAGGCAGGGCGCATCTCGGGGGTGACGCCGGCGGCCATTTCCTTACTGATGGTGCACCTGAAACGGGGCTTTCGACCGCTCGATAAAAAGAGGGCATGACGCCGCCGGCTGCGCTCGAGCGCGGGCTCGGGGAACTTGCGCTCGACCTTCCGGCGGGCGCACGCGAACGTCTGCTCGACTACATGGCACTGCTCTCGAAATGGAACCGCACCTACAACCTGACCGCGATCCGCGACCCGCTCTCGATGGTGGCGCACCATCTGCTCGACTCGCTGGCCGTCGTGCCGCACCTGCCGCTCGCGGCGGGACGCGCGCGGCTGGCCGATGCCGGGTCTGGCGGCGGACTGCCCGGCATTCCGCTCGCGATCGCGCGGCCGGACTGGCACGTGGTGCTGGCCGAAGCGAACCAGAAAAAAGCGGCGTTCCTGCGCCAGGCGTCGATCGAGCTTGGCCTGAGCAACGCAGAGGTGCACGAAGGGCGCGTCGAAGCGTGGCGCCCGCAGCCGCTGTTCGACGCGGTGATCTCGCGGGCGTTTGCCGCGCTCGACGACTTCGTGGCGGCGTGCCGCCATCTGCTCGCGCCTGCGGGCGTGCTCGCCGCCATGACGGGCGCTGCGCCCGCGATGCCGGACAGGCGCTGCAAGCTGATCGCGTTGCGCGTGCCGCTGCTCGATGCCCAACGCCATCTGGTGCTATGCCCCGCATCCTCGCCGTAGTCAACCAGAAGGGCGGCGTCGGCAAGACCACCACCAGCGTCAATCTGGCCGCGGCGCTGGCGCAGGCCGGGCGGCGCGTGCTGCTGGTCGATCTCGATCCACAGGGCAACGCCACGATGGGCAGCGGCGTCGACAAGCGCAACGTCGCGCGCACCGTGTACCACGCCCTGCTCGGCCTGGGCGAGCTCGCCGGCATCCGCACGCGCGCGGAGCGCGGCGGCTACGATCTGGTGCCGGCGAACCGCGACCTCGCCGGCGCCGAAGTCGAGCTGGTCGAGCTGCCGGCGCGCGAGACGCGTCTGAAGTCGGCGCTCGACCGCGTGGCGGCGGATTACGACTTCATCCTGATCGATTGTCCGCCCTCGCTCAGCCTGCTGACGGTCAATGCGCTCGCCGCCGCGCAGCGCGTGCTGATCCCGATGCAATGCGAGTACTACGCGCTCGAAGGCCTGTCGGATCTGGTCGGCACGATCAAGCGGGTGCGTGCCAACTTGAATCCTGCGCTCGAGATCGCCGGCTTGCTGCGCACGATGTACGACCCGCGCAATACGCTTTCGCAGCAGGTTTCGCAGCAGCTCGAAGAGCATTTCGGCGACAAGGTGTACCGCACCCTGGTGCCGCGCAACGTGCGTCTGGCGGAAGCGCCGAGCTATGGCGTCCCGGCGGTGGTGTGGGATGCGTCGTCGAAGGGCGCGCAGGCCTATACGGCGCTCGCCGGCGAAGTGCTGGAACGCGAGGTGGCGCAGCCATGAAAGCCAAGGGGCTGGGCAGGGGTCTCGACGCGCTGCTCGGCGGCGGCGAGGAACGCCCGCGCGAAGCGCTGCTCACGCTGCCGGTGGCGCGCATCCGTCCGGGGCGCTACCAGCCGCGGACCAAGATGGACCAGCAGGCGCTCGCCGAGCTTGCCGCCTCCATCCGCTCGCAGGGATTGATGCAGCCGCTGCTGGTGCGCCCGGTCGACCGCGATCGCTACGAGCTGGTGGCCGGCGAGCGGCGCTGGCGCGCGGCGCAGATGGCCGGCCTCGACGAAGTGCCGGCGCTGGTGCGCGAGATCCCGGACGACGCTGCGCTCGCCATGTCGCTGATCGAAAACATCCAGCGCGAGAACCTGAATCCGATGGAGGAGGCCGCCGGGCTGCAGCGGCTGGTCGACGAATTCAAGATGACCCACGAGCAGGCGGCCGACGCCGTCGGACGCTCGCGCAGCGCCACCACCAACCTGCTGCGGCTGCTCAAGCTGCCGCGCCCGATCCAGGAAATGCTGATGGAAGGCGCGCTCGAGATGGGCCACGCGCGCGCGCTGCTCGCCCTCGACGGCGCGCGCCAGATCGAGCTGGGCAAGCGCGTCGCGGCGAAGGGCCTGTCGGTGCGCGACACCGAGGCGCTGGTGCAGCAGCAGCTGCGCGGGCCGGGCGCGCGTCGCCGCAAAAGCGTGGACCGCGACCTCGCGCGCCTCGAGGAACAGGCCTCCGAGCGCCTCGGCACCACGGTCGAGATCCGCGCGGGGCGCAAAGGCACGGGCAAGCTGCTGGTGCACTACGCCAGCCTGGATCACCTCGACGAGCTTCTGAAGAAGCTCAGATGAAAGAAGAGTTGAGCTATACTTCGGCGCCTTCGCCGGGTGCGACGAGATCGAACGCCATGCGCCGCATGCTCGGCAAGCCGGTGCTGACGGTGTTGAAGTGGCAGATCGCGGCGACGGCCTTGCTGGCAGCAGTGGCGGCGCTGATTGCGGGAGCGCACGGCGCCGGGTCTGCGGCAGCCGGCGGCGCAGTGAGCATCGTGGCTGGCATGGCGTCAGCGCTGGTCGCGGTGCTTGGCAAGGGGAACTCCGCGGGCGGGATCCTGGTCGGCGCGCTGCGCGCCGAGGCAGTGAAGATCGGCCTGGCGCTGCTCCTGCTGTGGCTCGTGCTGTCGAACTACCCGCAAGCGGCGGTCGGGGTCCTGCTGGGCACCTTCGTCGTGACGATGCTGATTTTTTCCATGGCTTTTTTTGTGCGCGAATACTGATGCAATCGGGCGATGGCCGCAGGTAAAGAGCTCACTCCCTCGGAGTACATCCAGCATCACCTGACGTTCTTCACCAAGCCGGTCGGTGAAGGCGGCGGGTTCTGGTCGATCAACGTCGATTCGCTCGCCGTCTCGATCCTGCTCGGGCTGCTCGGCATGGGGTTCATCTGGTGGATCGTGCGGGGCGCGACTTCCGGGGTGCCGGGCCGGCGCCAGGCGTTCGTCGAGTTGCTGATCGACTTCGTCGACTCCCAGGCGAAAGGAATCTTCCAGCACGGCGACCGCCACCGCTTCGTGGCGCCGCTCGCGCTCACGGTGTTCGTCTGGGTGGTGCTGATGAACGCGATGGATTTCCTGCCGGCCGACCTGGTCGGTCTGGTGACCCACCACATCTCCGACCACGGCTTCCGCTACGTGCCGACCGCCGACGTCAACACCACCTTCGCGCTATCGATTTCGGTGCTGATCCTGACGCTGTTCTTCGCCATCTCGGTGAAGGGCGTGGGCGGCTGGCTGCACGAGCTGTTCTGCGCGCCGTTCGGCGCGCACCCGCTGCTGTGGCCGGCGAACTTCCTGTTCCAGATCGTCGAGTACGTATCGAAGACCCTGTCGCACTCGCTGCGCCTGTTCGGCAACATGTATGCGGGCGAGATCCTGTTCCTGCTGCTGTGGATGTGGGCGGCCACCGGCGTCGCCGGGGTGGTCTTCGGTTCCTTCCTCGGACTGCTGTGGGCCATCTTCCATATCCTGATCGTGCTGCTGCAGGCCTACATCTTCATGATGCTGACGGTGGTCTACATCTCGATGGCGCACGATCACCACTGATTCACTTACGACAAGAAAGGGAAACGTTCACATGGAAAAACTTCAGCTGCTGGCGATGGTCCAGGCGTATACCGGCATCGGCATAGGGCTGATGATCGGCCTGGGCGCGGCCGGCGCGTGCATCGGCGTGGGCATCATGTGCAGCCGCTTTCTGGAGGCGGCTGCGCGCCAGCCCGAGCTCACCAACTCGCTGCAGGGCAAGGTATTCCTGCTGCTCGGCCTGATCGACGCCTCGTTCATCATCGGCCTGGGCATCGCGATGTTCTTCGCCTTCGCCAATCCGCTGGCAACCGCCTTCCAGTAAGGGCCGCCCGCCTGTCATGAACTTGAACCTGACGATGGTCGCGCAGGCGATCACCTTCACCGCCTTTATCTGGGTCACGGTGAAGTTCATCTGGCCCCACATGCTGCGCGCGATCGAGGCGCGGCAGAAGCAGGTCGCCGACGGCCTGGCCGCCGCCGAGCAGGGCAAGCGCTCTCTCGAGCTCTCCAGCCGGCAGGCCGACGAGTCCATCAGCCAGGCGCGCAGCCGCGCTGCCGAGGTGCTGGCGCAGGCCGAGAAGCGCGCCGCGCAGATGATCGAGGAGGCAAGGAACGCGGCCAAGGAAGAGGGCAACCGCGAAAAAGCCGCGGCCAAGGCCGAGATCGAGCAGCAGGTCACGCGCGCACGCGAGCAGCTGCGCGACCAGGTGGCCTCGCTGGCGGTCGCCGGCGCCGAGAAGATTCTGCGGCGCGAGGTCGACGCGAAAGCGCACGGCGAGCTGCTGGACGCGATCAAGCGGCAACTGTAATGGCCGAACCCAGCACGGTCGCGCGACCCTACGCCGAAGCCGCCTTCAGGCTGGCCGACGGCGCGGGCGCGCTCGCCAAATGGGGCGAAATGCTGCGCGCGCTGGCGCTGGTGGCCGACGATGCACGGGTGCGGGCCGCGGTAGCCGAGCCGGGCCAGACCGATGCGCAGGTGGCCGGGGTGTTCATCGGCATCCTGTCGGGCCGGCTGAACGCCGAAGCCGAGAATTTTCTGCGCGTGCTCGCCGAAAACGGGCGCCTGGGGCTGCTGCCGCAGATCCGCGCGCAGTTCGAGGCGCTGAAGGACGAGCGTGAGGGCGTGCTGCAGGCCGAAGTGCAGTCTGCGTTCGAGTTGTCGCAAGCCCAGGTCGCCGACCTGGTGCAGCGGCTGGAGAAGAAGACCGGCCGCAAGGTGCGAACCAAGGTGCAGGTCGACAAGTCGCTGATCGCCGGCGTGCGCGTGGTGCTCGGCGATCAAGTCATCGACGGCTCGGCGCGCGCCCAGCTCAGCGCACTCGAAGCCGCATTGAAAGCTTAGGAGTCACAGATGCAATTGAATCCTTCGGAAATCTCGGAACTCATCAAGAGCCGCATTCAGAATTTGGACGCCGGCGCGCGCATGCGCACTGAGGGCACCGTGGTGTCGGTGACCGACGGCATCTGCCGGATCCACGGCCTGTCCGACGTGATGCAGGGCGAGATGCTGGAATTTCCGAGCAATACCTTCGGCCTCGCGCTCAACCTCGAGCGCGACTCGGTCGGCGCGGTGATTCTCGGCGAGTACACGCACATCACCGAGGGCGACACGGTGAAGACCACCGGCAAGATCCTGTCGGTGCCGATCGGCCCTGAGCTACTCGGGCGGGTGGTGAACTCGCTTGGCCTGCCGATCGACGGCAAGGGACCGATCAACGCCAAGCTCACCGACGTGATCGAGAAGGTGGCGCCGGGGGTCATCGCGCGCCAATCGGTATCGCAGCCGGTGCAGACCGGCCTCAAGGCGATCGACGCGATGGTGCCGATCGGCCGCGGCCAGCGCGAGCTGATCATCGGCGACCGCCAGACCGGCAAGACCGCGGTGGCGGTCGACACCATCATCAACCAGAAGGGCAAGGACCTGTTCTGCGTCTACGTCGCCATCGGCCAGAAGGCCTCCACCATCGCCAACGTGGTGCGCAAGCTGGAGGAGCACGGCGCGATGGCCTACACCATCATCGTCGCCGCCTCTGCCTCCGAGTCCGCGGCGATGCAGTACATCGCACCGTACTCGGGCTGCACCATGGGCGAATACTTCCGCGACCGCGGCCAGGACGCCCTCATCATCTACGACGACTTGACCAAGCAGGCCTGGGCGTACCGCCAGATCTCGCTCTTGCTGCGCCGCCCGCCGGGCCGCGAGGCGTATCCCGGCGATGTGTTCTATCTCC
>DASUOA010000253.1:0-2100 GCA_036276895.1 Arenimonas sp.
GAACTGCTTCAGGTCGTTGACGTTGGCACGATTCAGATCGTCCATGTAACCGATCACAGGCCAGGAGTACGGGTGCCCCGCCGGATACAGCGCCTCTCCGATGCGCTCATGGATTCGGCCGTACGGCGCGTTGTCGATCCGCTGGCCCCGCTCGTTCTTGACGGTCTCGCGCTGCACCTCGAACTTTTCCTGGGTGACCGCGTCGAGCAGAAAGCCCATGCGATCGGCTTCAAGCCAAAGCATCGTTTCGAGCTGATTTGCCGGTACGGTTTGGAAATAGTTGGTGCGATCGGTATCGGTCGTCCCGTTCAGCACGCCGCCCGCCTCCGAGACGATCTTGAAATGCTCCTCGTCGGCGACGTGCCGGGAGCCTTGAAACATCATGTGTTCGTACAAGTGGGCGAAGCCGGATTTGCCAAGCTCCTCGCGTGCGGAACCGACGTGATAGGTCACATCGACGTGTACCAGCGGATCCGAATGATCCTGGTGCAGGATTACGGTAAGTCCGTTGCTCAGCTTGTACTTCTCGTAGGGAATCACCAGCTCGTCGCCACTGCGGGCGACCTTTTCTACTAGGGTGATGCCCTGCGGCAACGATCGATCTTGATCGGCTTGCGTCGTCGCGCATGCGCCCAACAAAAACGCCGACGCTATTGCAAGATAGCAAACGATGCTCAAGCCTTTGATCTGTGTCATTCAAGTAGCTTCCTGTTATCCGATCGCGACTACTGCGCAATGGTAACAGCGGAGGCGCCGGCGGCCGCGTATTGGTATCCAAGCATGGTTCGACGCGGGCGCGTCAATCGCTACTGGTGAGTGCGCTACTGCGGCGGTCTGCGCAATCAGCCGATCAGCCGACCAGCGCGCGCAGCGTCGCCTTGAGGTTCAGCCCTTCGCCACGCAGATAATCGCGCTCGTCCCGCCATTGCGGCCAGCGTGCTTCGACCTCACGCCAGAACGCCTTCGAGTGGTTCGCGTGCAGCAGATGGCAAAGCTCGTGCACCAGCACGTATTCGAACGCGCTCGGCCGCCCCAGCAACAAGGACAAGTCCAGCGACAACACCGCGCTCGGACTCAGCGAGCCCCACAGCGACTGCAAGGGCCGCACGCGCAGCTGGCTCGGCGGCCGCGGCAGATCCGGCAGATAGCGCGGCAGCCAGCGGCCGACATCGCTGCGCGCCTCGGCCAGCAACAGCTCGCGCAGCGCCGCCTTGAGTCGACGGGGATCGGCATTCGCTGGCGCGCAGATCTCGATGCCATGCGCACCCAAGGCGGCGCAGGCAAGACGTCCTTCCTTCCACATCACCGGAACCGACTCGCCACGCAGCATCAACTGCTCGCACTGACCCGGCAGCAGCGCCGGCAATGGCGCGATTGCCGCACGCTTGGCCAACTGTGCCGCGATCCACGGCCGATGCTCGTCGAGAAAGGCATCGCCGCTGCGCTCGCTGGCGCGCCGCGGCAGCGTCAGCCGGACGCCGCGCTCACTGACGATCAGTCGCAGGCGCCGCGCCCGCGCATCGCGAACGCGCAACACCTCGACCACGGTGCCGTCAGGCAACACGAGTGATTGTGTGGTGCGCGCCGGCGCGTCGCGAAGCAGGAACATGCTTTCAGCTTATCCAACCAGCGAGAAACGATCCGAGCGTCGGTGACACCGGGTGTCCCGCGTCCAGCCCGCCATGGATGGCGGGCGCGCCGTCTCGGGGCAGGATTGCCCCGCGTCGGCGAGAGCGGGATACCCGGTGGCGCCGACGCGGGCGCCGGATATCACGCGAACGAATACCCGCGAATCACTCGTCAACACGACTCAACTTCAGCGCCTTCTCCAACAGCGCGAACAGCCGCTTCAACTCCGCCGACATCAAGGCAAAGCGCGCATCCAATTCCGCCGCCAACGAATCACGCTCGCTGTTCTCCAGCGACTCCACCGCACCATCGAGGAACTTCAGCTTGCGGATGATCAGATCCTCGCCAAGCACGAAGCTGACATGGTCATCGAGCACCAGCGCCAGCTTCGTCACCTGCTTGCCCGCCTCCAGATGCTTCTTGATCTCGTCGCCCAGCAACTCCTGGCGCTGGCACTTCACCACCGCGCCC
>DASUOA010000254.1:0-4529 GCA_036276895.1 Arenimonas sp.
AGCGCGGGGTGTCGGTGGCGCATTGCCCGGAGTCCAACCTCAAGCTCGCCTCCGGATTCTGCCCGGTCGCGAAGCTGCAGCAGGCCGGCGTCAACCTCGCGCTCGGCACCGACGGCTGCGCCAGCAACAACGACCTCGACATGTTCAGCGAGATGCGCACCGCGGCGCTGCTGGCCAAGGGCGTGTCGGGCGATGCGTCGGCACTCGATGCCGCCAGCGCGCTGCGCATGGCCACGCTCGGCGGCGCGCGGGCGTTGGGCTTCGGCGATCGCATCGGTTCGATCGAAGCCGGCAAGCGCGCTGACCTGATCTGTGTCGACCTCGATCCGTTGGAGACGCAGCCGCTTTACCACGTGATCTCGCAGCTGGTGTACGCCACCGGCCGGCAGCAGGTCAGCGATGTCTGGGTCGACGGCGTCGCCAAGCTCGAAGCCGGCGCCCTGGTCGACATGGACGTGGCCGGCATCCGCGCCAAGACCACGAGCTGGCGCGACCGCATCGCCGGTATCCGCGGGCACTGAGCGGAGCGAGTCCATGCAGGCTGCCAACGTCGATCACGCCAATGTGAATCCGGCCGAGCTGGAAAAGTTCGCCGCGCTGGCCAATCGCTGGTGGGACGAGAACGGCCCGCAGAAACCGTTGCACCATCTGAATCCGGCACGACTCGGTTATGTGCGCGAGCGCGTGTCGCTGCGCGGTGCGCGCGTGCTCGATGTCGGCTGCGGTGGTGGATTGCTCAGCGAAGCGCTGGCGGGTGAGGGCGCCGACGTGGTTGCGCTCGACCTCGCGCCGGAGCTGATCGAGATCGCCAAGCTGCACCTGCTCGAATCCGCCCGCAAGGTGGACTACCGCCTGCAGTCGGTCGAGTCGCTGGCCGACAGCGAGCCCGGCAGTTTCGACGCCATCACCTGCATGGAGATGCTCGAACACGTGCCGGATCCGCTGTCGGTCATCCGCGCCTGCGCGAGCCTGCTCAAGCCCGGCGGTCGGTTGTTTCTTTCGACTTTGAACCGCACCCCGGCGGCCTTCGCGCTGGCCATCGTCGGCGCCGAATACATCGCCGGCCTGCTGCCCAAAGGCACGCACGACTACCAGAGTTTCATCCGGCCGTCCGAGCTCGCGGCGTGGCTGCGCGCTGCCGGCCTGCAGCTCGATGACGTCAGTGGCCTCGCCTACGACCCGATCCGGGCCAAAGCCTGGGTCGGCGGGCCGACGGCCGTGAACTATCTCGCCGCCGCAACACTGCCATGAGCGAACTGCGCTTGCCCAAGGCGGTGCTGTTCGATCTCGACGGCACCCTGGTCGACTCCGCGCCTGATCTGCTGGCGGCGATGAACCGTCTGCGGGGCGAGCACGACTTGGCGCCGCTGGCGCTGTCCGAGCTGCGGCCGGTCGTTTCCAAGGGCGGGCGCGCGATGCTTGCCGTGGCCTTTCCGCATCTCGCCGCCGACGCGCGCGAGCCCTTGCTGCCGCCGTTTCTTGCGTACTACGCCGAGGCGCTGGCGGTGCACAGCGTCGCCTTCGACGGTGTGCCGGAACTGCTCGACGCCATTGAAGCGCGCGGCCTGCGCTGGGGCATCGTCACCAACAAGCCGATGTATCTCGCCCGCGACGTGGTCGCCGGATTCGGTTGGCAGCAGCGCTCCGCGGTGCTGCTCGGCGGCGACAGCCTGCCGCGGCGCAAGCCCGATCCCGACCAGTTGCTGCAGGCCTGCGTCGAGCTCGGAGTGCAGCCGTCCGAGTGCCTCTACGTCGGCGATGACGAACGCGACGCGATTGCCGCGCGTGCTGCCGGCATGCGCATGATCGTCGCGCTCTGGGGCTATCGCAGCGCCGAGGAAGACCCCGCGCAGTGGGGCGGCGATGTTCTGGCGGCATCCGCCCGCGACCTCGTCGATGTGCGCCTGCTGGCTTTGCCATGACACGCGAAGCTTTCGACCACCACGTCGGCAAGTGGCATCGCCGCGAGCCGGAGATGGCACTTGCCGAAGTGTTCTGCCCGGCGGCCGAACGCCAGCGCTTCCGTGCCTGGGGCGCGTTGCAGTTCGAGCTGCGCGAGGCGGTGTTCGAGCTCAGCGACCCGCGTGTCACCGCGGTCAAGACCAGCTGGTGGGCGGAAACGCTGCTCGCGTTGGGCAAAGGGCAGGGTCGGCATCCGCTCACCGAAGCGTTGCTGGGCGTCGCTGCACCGTGGTCGGCGCTCGCCCGTTCAGTGCTCGACACGCCGCAGCAGCCGCAGCGCCCCGGCGACGGCGAAGCGGCATTGGCCGCAATGCGTCCGCTGGCGCAGGCGATCGCCGAGGTCGAGGCGGCCTTGTTCGAGGCGCAGCCCGCCGCGGCTGACGTTGTCGCAGTGCATCTGCTGCTGCAGCGGTTGCCGGCGGGGCTGTCGGCCGAGGACGCCGGACGCGTTCCTTTGCACCTGTTGGCCCGGCACCAGCTGCGCAGCAGCGATCTGCCCAGCGCCGGCAGCGAGCCGTTGCTGCGTGACTGGGCCGTTGAGCTGAAGGCCAGGCTGCCCGCCCGTCTGCCCAGGGCCTGCCTGTACCGGCGACTGCGCTGCGCCTTCGACGGCGCCCGGCTGCAGCGGCTGGCGGGCGGACGTGGCTTTGCCCCCCCATCGGCGCTGTCCACCGTCTGGCGGGGCTGGCGCGCGGCCCGGAGTCGCTGAAATGCAGCGTTGCGCCGGCCTTCACTGACCGGACACCTCGCGGCCGGTAAGGTAGGCGTCCTGAATCGACTTGCCAGTCACAGTTTTCGCCCCCATCTGATCAAGTTGCTGTCGCATCGAAGGAGAGCCGCCTTGGCCCCCACCCACGAGAACGTCGCCCGGGTCATGCCCGACATCGCCAACGAGGCCAAGCCGCTGGCCGCCGGCCAGCTGGATTGGGTCGGCATGGGCGAGATCGAAGTGCCGGTGCGCCTGGCCGGCAGCGATGGCGAGGCGGTCACCAGTGCCGCCCATGTCGATGCCTTCGTCGACCTCAAGCGCCCGGAATCGCGTGGCATCCACATGTCGCGCCTGTACCTGCACGTCGACCGCATGCTGGGCAGCGAGCTGCTTAGCCCCTGCAGTCTGCGCCGCCTGCTCAAGGACTTCCTCGATTCGCACGCGGATCTTTCCGAGCGGGCGATGGTGCGTATCCGCTTCGATCACCTGCTGCGTCGCAAGGCACTGGTCAGCGACAACAGCGGCTGGAAGCGTTATCCGGTGACCTTGACCGCCACGTTGGAGCGCGGCCAGTTCGCGCTGGAGCTCGGCCTGTCGGTGGTCTATTCCAGCACCTGCCCGTGCTCGGCGGCCTTGGCCAGGCAACTGATCCAGGAGCAGTTCCAGCGCGACTTCGCGGCGGGCGACGCGCTCGACTATGGCGCCGTGCTGCAGTGGCTCGGCAGCGAGCAGGGCATCATGGCGACGCCGCATAGCCAGCGCAGCACCGCCGAGGTGAAGGTGCGGCTGCAGCCGAGCTTCGAGGCCTTCCCGATCGTCGAGATCATCGATCGCGTCGAAGATGCGCTGAAGACCCCGGTGCAGACTGCAGTCAAGCGCGAGGACGAACAGGCCTTCGCGCGCCTCAACGGCGCCAACCTGATGTTTTGCGAGGATGCCGCCCGCCGCATCCAGAAGGCGCTCGACGACGACGAGCGGATCGCCGACTTCTGGTTGCGCGCGTCGCATTACGAAAGCCTGCATCCGCACAACGCTGTGGCCGAGGCCAGCAAGGGCGTGCCTGGCGGCTACGGCGCGACGCGCTGACAGCACGCGCGGGACACTGCTAACCTTCGTTGCCGGGCACTCGCATGCTCGGCCTGAGGGGGGAAAGCATGGCAAGCGACGATGCCCATTTCGACGGCGGCTGCGCCTGTGGCCATGTCCGTTTCCGCATGGCGACCGCGCCCTTGATCGTGCACTGCTGCCATTGCCGCTGGTGCCAGCGCGAAAGCGGTGCCGCCTTCGCGCTCAACGCGATGATCGAGGCCGACCGGGTCAAGCCACTCGGCGCCGAGCCTGAAGTCGTCGAGACGCCTTCGGCCAGCGGCAAGGGGCAAAAGATCGCCCGCTGTCCGCGTTGCCGCGTTGCGGTGTGGAGCAACTACGCGGGGGCCGGCCCGCTGATCCGTTTCGTTCGCGTCGGTACACTGGATCAGCCTGACCGGTTTCCGCCCGATATCCACATCTTTACCTCGAGCAAGCAAGCCTGGGTGGTGCTGCCCGAGGGCGTGCCGGCAATGCCGGAATACTACGACCCCAAGTCGGTTTGGTCGGAGGCGAGTCAGGCGCGCTATCGCGTGCTGCAGCCGCTGATCAAGCACTACCGGGCGTCGGTGGGGCTGGCGAACGGCTGAGCATGAACCTCGCGCTGTTCGACTTCGACGGCACCATCAGTACGCGGGAGATGTTTCCCGACTTCGTGCATTACGTCGTGCCGCCGTTGCGCTTGTCGCTGGGCAAGCTGCTGCTGGCGCCCGTGATCGCCGGCTACAAGCTGGGCTGGGTGCCGGGCAATTTCACTCGGGCCAGCATCCTG
>DASUOA010000255.1:0-4277 GCA_036276895.1 Arenimonas sp.
TCACTAATAGCACTAATTTCCTGGCTGCTATCTGATATCACTCGGCGTTGATATCAAATACCAGCTCGTTTCCACCTACTATCACAGAGCTCGTCAGGCTCTTCTACGGAAATCGTTCACACCCGGCCTGCAGGGCAATCCCGCCGCCCTACCCCGAGCCGCCAGCTCACCCCGCCCCACTCCGCAAACTCGACGGCAACACCACAAACCCCTCCGCCCGCGGCAGCGAGCGCATCGCTTCCAGCAACGCCTCCGGCGGCGCTACCAACTTCCGCGCCGCAAGATCCAGCCACCCGCCCGCGCTGCTCACTACGGCGATCAGCGTCCCGTCCTCGCGCCGGAACTCATTGCGCAACACGAAGCGGCTGCCGTCATCGGCAAGGCCCGCCAGGCTCAACGCGACGCGCATCGCTTCGAGCAGCTGCACCTCGCGGAAGTATTCGATCTCGTCCTTGCGCACCACCGGGCCGATGCGGCGCTGGCGGAACTCCTCGATGGGAAATCCATGCTCGGCGAAGAACATCATGCGCACGTCGGCCGACTTGTCGAGGAAGGCGGTGTTGCGCATGTGCGCGTTGAAGTCCATGTCGCCCCAGCCGGCGACCAGCGTCTTTTCGAACATGGCCGTACTCAGAGGACGCCTTTGTCCGACCACACCGCAAACTCGTTTCCGCTCGGCTCGGTGAAGTGGAAGCGGCGGCCGCCGGGGAAGGAGAACGTCGGGGTGACGATCACGCCGCCGGCAGCGATGACCTTGGCCTCGGTGTCTTCCAGCGCCGCGCTGTAGAACACCAGCAATGCGCTGCCGGCGTCTCGGCGCGCGGCGAGCTCGCTGCGGTAGAAACCGCCGTCCAGGCCTTCGCCGCTGAAGGCGCAGTAGTCGGGGCCGTAGTCGTCGAACGTCCAGCCGAAGGCCTTGTTGAAGAAGGCTTTGGTGGCATCGAGGTGCATGGCCGGGAATTCGACGTAATTGAGTTTTTCGTGCGCAGGCATGGTGGTTTCCTTGATGCGAGGGTCTGCAGCGGCGTACCGCTGCCGCCAGCATAAGCACTTCGCAGTGCAAGCAGACACTGGCGCACGCTGCGTCGCTGCTCTCCGCTGGCGCGGTTGCCGTTGACGCGCAACAGGCCGGCATTGCGGGCGATTGCAGAAGTGAACCTGGAACAGTTCTTCCGAACAGTTCTTCTGGCCCCTTGCCGCATCACGCAATCACCGTCGGCGCCTCCGGCGAATCCGCGTCCGGCACCGCAGCCTGCCGCCGCATGGCCGGCAGCGTCCATTGGGTGAAAGCGCGCCAAGCCCATTCCAGTGGGCCGTAGTGGAAGCGCTGCAGCCACCAACGGCTCAGCAGCACCTGCAGCGCGAACACCAGCAGCACGAACAGCAGCTGGCTGGCGCGGCCGAGCTGGCCGTAGTAGCCCAGGCCATAGCCGGAGAAGAACCAGGTGCCGGCCAGCGACATGCCGATGTAGTTGCTGAGCGCCATCTGCCCGGCGTGGCGCAGCGGTGCCAGCACGCGCTGGCCCCAGCGCGTCTGCAGCAACAGCACCAGGGCGCCGAAGTAGCCCATCGCGGTCGGGAGGGCGGCCAGCTGGAACAGCGCGCCCGCCAGCCACTGGACCGGGTCGCGCCCCTCCGGCGGCGCCGGGCCGAAGTGGCTGTACAGGCCGACGCTGATCGCGGTCAGCACCAGGCCGAGCGGCAGCACCCGGGTCAGCAGACGGCGGAACACCGCACGGTGATTTTCGATGTCGCTGATGATGCCGGCACGGATGAACCAGAAGCCGATCAGGAACATCGGCAGCGCGCCGAAACTGCCGCCGATGGTCATCGGCAGTTCCTCGACGTACTGCTCGGCGCGATAGGCCAGGGCCTCGCCGTAGCTTCCACTGCCGAGCACCCGGATCTCCTCCGCGCGCGCTTGCCGGTCCTCGGCCTGGCGCTGCAGCCGCTGCTCAACGTCCTCGGCCGCCGGCGGCTCGGCATAGCCGGCCATCTTCTGCACGCTCTGCACCGAGGCCATGCTGATCGCGATCACGAACGGCAGGGCGTACAGCACCATGCCCCACTTCCAGTACCGCGCCAGGCTGCCGCGATGCAGGAAGAACATCAGCACGCCGGCCAGCAGCAGCAGCGCGACGGCGGTCACGACGGACTCGTCCTGGCTGAGGGCAGCGGCCAGGCCGAGCGACAGCAGCAACACGCCCCACGTCTTCCAGCTGCGCCTCACCACCAGCAGCAGGGCCAGGGCGGCCACGGCGTAGCTTTGCAGGATGTCGCCGGTCCAGATCAGCAGGTAATGCGCCGCGCCCAGCAGCAACAGCCCGAGGATGCGGCGCAAATAGGGCGCCACGAACGGGCGTCCCAGCGCTTCGGCGCGGCCGAGCATGACCGCGAATCCCATGCCGAACAGCAGCGAGAACAACGCTACGAACTTGCCCTGGACCAAGGTGTAGACCAGCCAGCTCGCGGCGTAGTGGATGCCGGTCTGGCTGGGGTCGGCGCCGCTGCCGAGATCGCCCATGGGCCGGGTGAACCACTCGACATTCATCAAGGCGATGCCCAGCAGCGCCAGGCCGCGGATAATGTCGAGCGCGTGGATGCGTTGGCTGAGCCGGAAAGCGGTGCTAACCGGCGCTGGCTGGCCGGGCGCGTGTTCGTTCATTGCCAATATCCCCCTGGTGTGTTTGCGAAGTAGAACACCAACACACGCAGCGAATCACAGCCGTCACGGCACCCCGACCATTGGCCTATTGACCCGGCGCCGGCCGTTTCCCGGCCTGCACCGTACCGACACACCTACGCCCCCGGCCCGCAATCCATATTCCTGGCCGGCGGCGTCGGTCCCATCCGCAACGCACCCAGCAGGTCGCGCAGCGCCGTGCGCAGGCCTTCTTCGAGCACCGGGTGATAGAACGGCATCTCCAGCATGCGTTCGACGGTCAGCCCCTGCTGCAGTGACCACGCCAGCAGGTGGGCGATGTGCTCGGCCTGCGGGCCGATCATTTCGGCGCCGAGGAAACAGCCACTGGCGCGGTCGCCGTAGACGCGCAACAGGCCGGCATTGCGGGCGATCACCCGGGCGCGACCCTGGTCGCACCAGTCGACTTCGCCGCTGGCGATGTCGCGGCCGCTGGCGAGCAGGTCGGCATGACGCTCGCCGACGATCGCCGCCTGCGGGTCGGAGAAGGCGATGCTGAGTTTGGCCCGGCGCGGGTGCGCGCGCAGGTCGGGCCAGCGGCCGGCGTTGTCGCCGGCGATGCGGCCGTCGTCGGCGGCCTCGTGCAGCAGCGGGCTCAGTGCATGCACATCACCGGCGATGAACACCGGCGTGTCGCCGATCTGGCAGGTGTCGCGGTCGATCTGCAGTTTTCCGTCGGCATCGCGCGGCAGTCCGGCGGCGTCGATGTCCAGCGTATCGAGGTTCGGTTCGCGGCCGATGGCGCACAGCAGGAAGTCGAACTCGTCGTGCCGGTCGCCGTGGCTGTCGCGCCAGTCGATGCGTACGCGATCGCCGTGCAGGCGGGGCTGCAACTGCTGTGCATCCTCTTCATAGTCGAGCCGCTGCTGCATCAACGCGCGCGCCGCGGCACTCACCTCCGGATCGGAGAAATGCAGCAGACGCGCGCCACGACCGAACAGGCGAACACGCACACCGAGCGCGTGCAGCGCCTGCGCCAGCTCGACACCGATCACGCCGGCGCCGACCACGCCGACCGATTCCGGCAGATCCTGCCAGTCGAAGACATCGTCATTGACCAGCAGCCGCGGGCCGAGCGCGCGCGCCCAGTCGGCGGGCCGCTTCGGCCGCGTGCCGGTGGCGATGACGATGCGCGCCGCGCGCACCTCGGTATGGTCGTCGATGCGCAGGGTGTGGCGATCAATGAAGCGCGCGCTGCCGCGCATGCGTTGCGCCTCGGGCCACTGCTCCACGGTGTCCACGACGAAGCCGACGAAGCGATCGCGCTCGCTGCGCACGCGCTGCATTACCGCGCGGCCATCGATGCGCATGCCATCACTTTGTACGCCGAACACGGGAGCGTGGCGGATCGCTTCGGCCGCGTCGCCGGCGGCGATCAGCAGCTTGCTCGGCATGCAGCCAACGCGGGCGCAGGTGGTGCCGTAGGGCCCGCCCTCGATCAGCAGCACGCGGTCGGTGTGCTGCGAAGCGGCGCGGTAAGCGCCCATGCCGGCAGTGCCACTGCCGATGATGGCGATGTCGGTATCGATCGTCTGCATGCGGGGCTCCTGCGACGGGCAAGCCATCAACCCTTCTG
>DASUOA010000256.1:0-9568 GCA_036276895.1 Arenimonas sp.
AAGCCAGACGGCACCGGAACCTGGTAGCCCGGATCATCGGCGTAGAACGGTGCGATGAACGGGAAGAACTGGCGATAGCCGCGGGCGGTGGTGCTGCGGTTGTTGTACAGCGCCTTGCCGTACCAGTTGACGTCGCCAAAAGTGAAGTCGGCGGCGGCGTAGACGCTCTTGCGATCCTGTTCATTGATCGCGTCCGCTTCATCCAGGAAGTCGAAGTTCAGGACGTCTTCGTAGTAGGGGCTGTCGGTAGTGGCGTAGGTCGGATTGACGCGCGGACGGTAGCCCGGCATCAAGCCGATGGTGACGCCATCCGGAGAGGGGATGTAGCGCGCGCCGGTGCCGAGGTCGATAACAGTATTCGCATACAGGTTGTTGCAGCCTGCCAGCTCGGTGCCGGCCAGGATCGAGCCGTCGGCGCGATCGATGCGCTCGCCGTTCGGTCCCCAGACCAGATCTTCGCCGCAGCGCAGGAAATCACGGTCGCCCCGCTTGAGTGCCTCGTGCTTGTACCACTCGGCCGCCAACACGATGTTGCCGCTTTCAAAATTCCAGCCAGTGGCTGCAGACACCGAGTACGACTCGCCACCGGACTCCATCGGCACGCTGGCCTGGACAGTCACGGTGGGCTCGTCGACGCTGCGACGGGTGATCAGGTTGATCACGCCAGCGATGGCGTCGGAACCGTAGATCGAGGACGAGCCATCCTTGAGGATTTCGGCGCGTTGCAGGATCGACGAAGGAATGACGTTGAGGTCGAAGGCGCCGACCGAGCCGCGCACGCCAGCTGGGCCGGGACGGCGGCCGTCAAGCAGCACCAGCGAACGCTGTGCGCCGATACCGCGCAGCGACACGGTCTGCACGCCCAAACCACCTTCGACGACGAAGCCGGAAAACTGGTGATTGATCTGCGTCGAACCGGACGCGACGCTGGAGCTCTGCAGCATGTCAGCCACGTCAACCTGGCCGATCTCGACACTGGTGTCGGCGGTGATGACTTGCACCGGCGATGCCGAGTCGTACTGCAAGCGCTTGAGCAGCGAACCGGTGACCGTGATGCGATCCAGCGTGGTCGCTTCGGTCTTGGTCTCTTCTTTATCGTCGTCCTGTGCCTGATCCTGGGCGAGGACGAGTGGGCCATACAAACAGCCCATCAGGGCCGCAACCAAAGGCAACCGCTTATAGGTCACCTGCTTCTTACCTGTCTTACGCATGATTCATGAACCCCCAGTGTTATGCAGCGGTTAAGGGAGTGTATCTTTATCACGCGGCTGGGGTGGGTGCAAATAAATTGTTAAGGTGATATGTCACTTAACAATTCGGCCCGGCCTCCGGTCTCTGGCGGGTGCTGGAGTAAAAAAAGCTTTTCGTATCAATGCTGTGCGTGTGTCCGCCTGTCGCCACGAAGGATTGGCTTTTGTGTCGCGCGGCGCATGAGACTCGCTGTGGCGACGGTCCCGGGATCTCCGGCTTGAGGTGTCGCCCGGCGCGCGCGTTTGCCGACCCGCAGGTGCGTCCTTTGTCGAGCCCTGAACCATTCAGTCCCGAGACAACCCGCCAGCCTCCAGCTTGTGCAGGTACTCTGCCCAGCGAACATCAAACTCGCGCCCCAGCGTGTGCAGCACGTCCCAACTGAACAATCCGGACGCATGCCCATCGGAAAACCGCAGCGCCACTGCGTAGTTCCCAACCGGCTCGATGGCATCGATGTTGACCGCGCGCTTGCCCGCGACCAGCACCTTCTGTCCCGGCCCATGCCCCTGCACCTCGGCACTCGGCGACTCGACGCGCAGGTACTCGCAAGGCAACCGGAAGCGCGAACCATCGGCGAACGCCACCTCCAACTCGCGCGAGCTGCGGTGCAGGACGATATCGGTGGGAGGCGGCCGGCTCACAGCACGTAACGCGACAGGTCGGGATCCTGCACCGCTTCGCCAAGTTGCGCATCGACCAGCGCCCGGTCGATCTGCAGCGACAGCGGCGCCTTGTCCGGCGCCTCGAAACTCAGCTTCTCCAGCAACTTCTCCAGCACCGTGTGCAAGCGCCGCGCACCGATGTTCTCCTGCCGCTCATTGACCAGGAAGGCGATCTCGGCCAGACGATCGATCGCGTCCTCGTCCCAGCCGATCGCCACACCCTCGGTGGCCAACAGCGCCTGGTACTGCCGCGTCAACGCGTTCTTGGGTTCGGTCAGGATGCGCTTGAAATCCTCGCGGCTCAGCGCCGAGAGCTCGACGCGGATCGGGAAGCGTCCCTGCAACTCGGGAATCAAGTCCGACGGCTTCGACAGATGGAAAGCGCCCGAGGCGATGAACAGGATATGGTCAGTCTTGATCGCACCGTACTTGGTGCTGACCGTCGAGCCCTCGACCAGTGGCAACAGATCGCGCTGCACGCCCTCGCGCGAGACATCGGCGCCGATGGCATCACCGCGCTTGCAAACCTTGTCGATCTCGTCGATGAAGACAATGCCGTTCTGCTCGCAGGCGGTCAGCGCCTGCTGCCGGATCTCGTCCTCGTTGACGAACTTCGCCGCCTCCTCCTCGATCAGCAGCGGCCGCGCCGCGGCGATGGTCAGATGTCGGCGCTGCGGTTTGGCGCCGCCGAAACCGGACAGCAACTGCTTGAGTTGCGCGCCCATCTCCTCCATGCCCGGCGGCGTCACCAGCTCGACATTGCCAGGCGATGGCGCCAACTCGATCTCGACCTCGCGCGCATCGAGATCGCCGTTGCGCAACTGCCGGCGCAGCTTGTTGCGGGTTTCGTTGTCGCCGTCGGTGTTGATTTCGATCGCCATGCCGGGGCTGCGGCGCTTGGGCAGCAGGGCGTCGAGCATGCGTTCGTCGGCACGCTCTTCGGCGGCGGTGTGGTGGCGTGCCTTGGCCTGCTCGCGGAACATCTTCACCGCGCCATCGGCGAGGTCGCGGATGATCTGCTCGACATCCTTGCCGACGTAGCCGACTTCGGTGAAGCGGGTCGCTTCCACTTTCACGAAGGGCGCGTTGGCCAATGCCGCAAGGCGGCGCGCGATCTCGGTCTTGCCGACGCCGGTCGGGCCGATCATCAGGATGTTCTTCGGCATCACCTCGTCGCGCAACGAAGGCTCGAGCTGCATGCGCCGCCAGCGGTTGCGCAGGGCGATGGCGACGGCGCGTTTGGCTTCGTTCTGGCCGATGATGTAGCGGTCGAGTTCGCCGACGATCTCGCGCGGGGTGAGTTCGCTCATGACAGTTCTTCCACCGTGATGTTCTGGTTGGTGTAGATGCAGACGTCGCCGGCGATCTTCAGCGCTTCTTCGGCGACGCGGCGGGCGTCGAGCTCGGTGTGCGCCAGCAGCGCGCGTGCCGCGGACAGGGCGTAGGGGCCGCCGGAGCCGATGGCGATCAGGCCGTCTTCGGGTTCGATGACGTCGCCGGTGCCGGAAATGATCAGCGATTGGGTGGCGTCGGCGACGGCGAGCAGGGCTTCGAGCTTGCCGTAGCGGCGGTCGGTGCGCCATTCCTTGGCCAGTTCGACGGCGGCGCGCAGCAGCTGGTTGCCGTGTTTTTCGAGTTTGGCTTCGAACAGTTCGAACAGGGTGAAGGCGTCGGCGGCGGCGCCGGCGAAGCCGGCCAGCACCTTGCCGCCGGCCAGGCGCCGGACTTTGCGGGCGTTGGCCTTCATCACCGTGTTGCCGAGGGTGACCTGGCCGTCGCCGGCGACGACGACGCGGCCGTCGCGGCGGACGGAGACGATGGTGGTGGCGTGGAAGGTGTTGGGGTCCATGCGGCCTCCGTGGGTACGAGCCTACTAGCGTGTGGGCTGTGTCGCGTGAATTAAAGCCGTGATGTGTGGGCTTCGGCTGGGCCGGCTCGCGCCGTGCCGGTATCTCGCTCTCCGGCACTCTCCGGCATCCTCGAACGCCAGTTCCAGACGCGTTCTACCGCCGCCATCCATGGCGGCGTGCCTCCAGTGCCGCGCAAATCGTCCACGATTTGCTTTACGCGAGACACCGGCATGTCACGAGCCGGCTGGCGAATATGGTTGTTCGTGGCTTCGTTGGGATCAGCTTCTGCGCTTGGCTCTGGGGTGTGCGGCGTCGTAGACCTTGGCGAGGTGCTGGAAGTCGAGGTGGGTGTAGATCTGGGTGGTGGCGATGTCGGCGTGGCCGAGCAGTTCCTGGACGCCGCGCAGGTCGCCCGAGGATTCCAGCACGTGGCTGGCGAAGCTGTGCCGCAGCAGGTGCGGGTACACGCGTTTCCACACGCCTTGCTGCATGGCGAGCAGTCGCAGGCGTGCTTGTACGGCGCGAGGGCTGATTGCGGCGCCGCCGCGGCCGGGGAAGACGGGTGACTCCAGCGTGCCGTTGGATTCGCGGCGCCATTCGCCCAGGGCTTCACGGGCGTGGCGGCCGACCGGGACGACGCGTTGCTTGCGGCCTTTGCCGAGCACGGTGACCAGGCCATCGTTGAGGTCGAGGTCGCGCCAGCGAAGGCCAGTGAGTTCGGACAGGCGTAGTCCGGAGGAATAGAACAGCTCGAGCAGGGCGCGGTCGCGGCGGCCGATGGCGGTGTCGGTGGGGACTTCGACCAGGCGCGTCATTTCGTCGGGGTCGAGCACCTGCGGCAGTTTGCGTGGCGCTTTCGGCGCGCGCAGCCCGGTGGTCGGGTCGTTGTTGCTGAGGCCTTGCTTGATGCGCCAGCGGAACAGGCCGCGCAGCGCCGAGAGGCGGCGTTGCAGGCTGCGGCCGCCGAGGCCGCGGCGGTGTTCGCCGGCGATGAAGCTGCGGGTCTGCTCCGGATGCAGCGCATCGAGATCACTGTGGCCATTGTCACGCAGCCAGTCGGCGAAGGCCTGCAGGTCACGCGCGTAGTTCGACAGCGTGTGCGGTGAGGCGCGGCGCTCGACGCGCAGATGGTCGAGGTAGCCGGCGATGGCGCGGGCGATGGCGTCGTCGCCGCGGTCGCTCGTCACGGGCGCCGCCGTCATCGCTCAGTCGCGTGCGAAGCGTCCCAACGCGGTCACCAGCGCCTCGCTCATCAGGCCGAGGAACAAGGTGCCCATGCCGGGGAAGAAACGATTGGCATCCGAGCTGCCGATCGCCAGCATGCCGTAGCCGGGCAGCGGCAGCAGGGCGGTGGAGGCGACACGGGTCTGTGCCTCGCCGAACAGCAGGTCGAGCTTCTCGGTATTGAGGCGACCGCAGAGCGCTTCGCTGCCTTGCAGGAAGTCGCGGAACGGCTCCAGCGCCGGCGCGCCGGCGGCGAGCGTGCGCAGCCACTCGGCGTCGATGCCCGGCACGGGCGTGGTGAGCACGATGCGCACCACTTCGCCCTGGAAGTCTTCGGACAGGCAGGCCACCATCGCGCGCAGGGTGTCGGCGGCGCTGCCGGCGCGCATCAGCGCGAGGCTGAGGTGATGCGTGCGCACGGCGAGGCGCTCGTTCTCCTGGGCGTTGCCGTAGAGCTCGTGCAGGCGGCGGTTGAGTTCGCGGTTCTTGTCGCGCAGCACGTCGAGCTGGTAGCTGGCGAGCGAAGCGGCCGGGCCGTTCTCCTTGGGTACCAGAAGGGCCTGCGCGATGTCCGGATAGTGCGCGAGAAAGTCGCTGTGGCGGCGCAGATAGGTCGCCACTTCATGCGCGCTCAGGCGCTCGGGACGGTCGCCGGCCAGGGCGGCGGCGCTGTGGGCATCGGTCATGCGGAAAACGCTCCATCGGGAATTTCGCCTTCGAATACGAAGGCAGCGGGTCCGGCCATGCGCAGCGAAGCATCTTCACTGGGCCAGTCGATCTGCAGGCGGCCGCCGGGCAGGTCGACCGCCACCTGGCGATCAATCAAGCCTTGGCGCATCAGCACCGCGGCTGCGGCGCAGGCACCGGAGCCGCAGGCGCGGGTCTCGCCGACGCCGCGCTCGAACACGCGCAGGCGGATGTGTGCGCGCGAGACGACTTCGGCGAAACCGACATTCACGCCCTGTGGAAACTCGTGGCGCGCCTGCAGGGCAGCGCCGATTTCGGCCACGGCCGCCGTTGCCACGGCATCGACGCGCAGTACTGCATGCGGATTGCCCATCGATACGGCGCCGAAGCGCAACTCGCCGGAAGAGGTGGCCATTGCGTATTCGCCGGCCTCGGCGTGACCAAGCAAGGGGATATGCGCCGGCGCGAAATCCGGCCGACCCATGTCGATGGCGTACTCGCCGCTGTCGAGCCAGCGCGCCTCGACCACGCCGCTGGGGCTGTCGATGCCAAAGCGCGGCGAGGCGGCGGTGCCATCGCGCAACAGCCAGGCAGCGACGCAGCGGGCACCGTTGCCGCACTGGCTGGCGATCGAGCCGTCGCTGTTCCAGATCTTGTAGCGCGCCACGCAGCCTTCGCGGTGGCTATCCTCGATCGCGATCAGCTGGTCGAAGCCGATGCCGGTACGGCGCTCGGCCAGTTGCCGGATCTGCGCCGCATCGGGTGCCGGCTGGCCGCCGCGCAGGTCGAGCAGCACGAAGTCGTTGCCAGCGCCGTGCATCTTGGAAAAGCGTCGCGGCATGCGCTTGCTCATCGTGGTGTCTTGGCCTCGCCGGCAGCTGCCGGCTGATCGGCGCGGGCGCCATCATCGGCCTTGCCGGACTTGCGCTCCGGCAGCACCAGGTCGCCCTTGGTGCCGCAGGCGGCGAGCAAGGTGAGGTAGACGAGAACGAGCGCGAAACGGGCGGTGGTCTTCATGGCCACCGAGTATACGACCACGCCTGCCCCTGCCGAACAGCAGAACGCCCCGTTTCCGGGGCGTCCGCAGAAGCGCAGTGGCAATGGGCTTACTCGGTTGGCAGGCCGAGACGTTCGAGCACGAAGGCGTATTCCTCGGCGCGCTCGCGGAAGCGCTGGAAGCGCCCCGACTTGCCGCCGTGGCCGGCTTCCATGTTGATGCGGAACAGCAGCGGGTTGTCGTCGGTCTTGTGCGTGCGCAGGCGCGCCACCCATTTGGCCGGCTCGTAGTACTGCACCTGGCTGTCCCACAGGCCGGTGGTCACCAGCATCGACGGGTAGTCCTGTTTTTTCACCTGGTCGTAGGGCGAGTACGACAGCATGTAGTCGTAGAACGTCGCATCCTTCGGATTGCCCCACTCGTCGAACTCGTTGGTGGTCAGCGGGATCGACTCGTCGAGCATGGTGGTGACCACGTCGACGAAGGGTACGTGCGCGACGATGGCGCGGTAGCGATCCGGTGCCATGTTGGCGATCGCGCCCATCAGCAGGCCGCCGGCGCTGCCACCCATCGCCGCGACGCGACCCTTGGCGGCGTAGCCTTGTTCGACCAGGAAATCGGTGACGTCGATGAAGTCGGTGAAGGTGTTGATCTTCTTCAGCAGCTTGCCGTCCTCGTACCACGAGCGGCCCATCTCCTGGCCGCCGCGGATGTGTGCGATGGCGTAGACCGCGCCGCGGTCGACCAGGCTCAGCACTGCCGAGTTGAAGCCCGGGTCGCTCGATGAGCCGTAGCTGCCGTAGGCGTACTGGTACAGCGCCGCCTTGCCGTTGCGCTCGAAGCCTTTGCGGTACAGCACCGACACCGGCACCTTGGTGCCGTCGCGCGCGGTCGCCCACAGCCGCTCGGTGGCGTAGTGGGCCTTGTCGAAGCCGCCCAGCACCGGCTGCTCTTTGAGCAGCTTGCGCTCGCCGGTTTTGAGGTTGAGCTCGAAGGTGGTCGCCGGCGTGGTCAACGAGGTGTAGGTGTAGCGCAGCCAGTCGGTGTCCGGCATCGGGTTGTTGCTGATGCCCATCGCGTAGGCCGATTCGTCGGCCTGCACGAACTCCTCTTTGCCACCCTGCCAATGCCGCACGCGGATGCGCTGCAGGCCGCCGCTGCGCTCGCCGATGGCGAGGAAGCCGTCGAACAGCACCACGTGCGAGATGAACACCGCGTCGGAATGCGGAATCAGCTCCTGCCAGCGCGAACGATCGCCCCAGGGCTGGTCGTCGGCCAGGGTCAGCACGCGGAAGTTCTTCGCCTGCCAGTTGCTGCGGATCACCCAGCGGCCATCGAGATGATCGGCGTCGTACTCGAAGTCGCGCTCGCGCGGCGCCAGCACCTTGAACTCGCCGGGCTTGGCCGCCTCGGTGCAGCGCATCTCCGACGACACCGTGCTCGAGACGCCGATGCACAGGTACTTGTCCGAGCGGGTGCGGTTGATGCCCATGTAGAAGGTGTCGTCGGCTTCCTCGTAGACCAGACGGTCACGGCTCGCCGGCGTACCGAGCACATGCGCCTTGACGCGTTTGGTCAGCAGCGTGGTCGGGTCGTTCTCGATGTAGTACAGGGTCTTGTTGTCGTCGCCCCACATCAGGTTGGCCGAGGCGCCGCTGATGACATCGGGCAGGATCTCGCCGGTGGTGAGGTTCTTGATGCGGATGACGTACTGGCGGCGACCGACCGTGTCTTCGGCGAACGCGGCCAGCTGCTGGTTCGGGCTCACTTCCCAGTTGCCGATCTGGTAGAAGTTCTGCCCTTGCGCCATGGCATTGAGGTCGAACATCACCTCTTCGGGTGACTCCATGCTGCCTTTGCGCCGGGCGTGGATCGGGTACTCCTTGCCTTCTTCGAAGCGGGTGTAATACCAGTAGTCCTTGTAGCGCGCCGGCACACTGGAATCGTCCTGCTTGATGCGGCCGACGATCTCGTCGTACAGCGTCTTCTTTAGCCCGTCGAGCGGCGCCAGCACGCCATCGGCATAGGCGTTCTCGGCCGTGAGGTAGGCGAGCATCTCTTCGTTCTTGCGCGTGTCATCGCGCAGCCAGTAGTACTCGTCGACGCGCTCGGCGCCGTGCGGCGCTTTGACGGTGTGCGGCTTGGCCGCCGCCATGGGCGGAGTCGGGCCGGCGTGGGCGCCGCCGGCGAGGACCGCGGCGGCCAGCGCCACGGTGAGCGAACGTTGCAAGGTCATCGCCATTACTCCGCGAACAGCTTCTGCTTGAGGAAGGTGTAGGCCAGCGCCTGCATGTGCGCGCGCTGGGCGTTGTCAGCGGCGCCGCCATGGCCGCCTTCGATGTTCTCGTAGTAGTAGACGTCGTGGCCCTGCTCGGCCATGCGCGCGAACATCTTGCGGGCGTGGCCTGGGTGCACGCGATCATCGCGGGTCGACGTGGTGAACAGCACTGGCGGGTACTTCGCGTCCTTCTTGACGTTCTGGTAGGGCGAGTACTTCTGCAGGAAGGCCCAATCCTCGGGCTTGTCCGGGTTGCCGTATTCGGCCATCCACGAGGCGCCGGCGAGCAGCTTGTGGTAACGCTGCATGTCCAGCAGCGGCACCTGGCGGACCACGGCGCCGAACAGCTCGGGGTACATCACCGTCATATTGCCCATCAGCAGGCCGCCATTGCTGCCGCCCTGGATGCCGAGACGCTCGGGTTCGGTGAGGCCGCGACGGATCAGGTCCTGCGCCACCGCGGCGAAGTCCTCGTAGGCCTTGTTGCGGTTCTCGCGCAACGCCGCCTGGTGCCAGCGCGGGCCGTACTCGCCACCGCCACGAATGTTGGCGACCACGTAGGCGCCGCCCCGTTCCAGCCAGGCACGGCCGACGGTGCCGGAGTAGCCCGGCGTCAGCG
>DASUOA010000257.1:0-5574 GCA_036276895.1 Arenimonas sp.
AAGGCGTCCATGTCGACGTGGATGATCTTGCGTGGCGAAGCCATGCCCGCATTTTCGCGCAGGCATGGCCGCCAGTGGGCGACCCGCGTCCAGGCTCAGAAGCGGGCGCCGACGCTGATGCCGAAGATCAGCGGATCCACATTGGCGGTGCCGACGGCGCCCAGCGTCTCGACCACCACATCGGTGTCGAACTGGAATTGGCGTGCGTCGGCGCGCAGGAACAGCCAGTCGTTGACTGCGAAATCGACGCCCAGCTGGGCGACAACGCCGTTGTCGCTGCTGGCTGATACGCCGAGCCCGGACAGAGCGCCGAGGCCCTGCTCGCCGCTGACCGAGACCTGGCCGTAGCCGATGCCGACGAAGGGACGGATGCGGCGTTCGGGCAGGAAGTGGTAGTTCACCGACAGCGAGGTCGGCCGGTGCTCGACTCCCGCCACAGTACCCAGCCCATCCAGACTGACCTGGTGGCCGAACTTGTGCAGCCCCGACCACAACTCCACCGACCAGCTGTCGTCGATGTGATAGGCGGCGCTGCCGGTGACGCCCCAGTCGGCGTCGACGTCGGCAGCGGCGCCGGCCAGGCTGCCGTTGCCGGACTTCGGTTCGGTGTTGTGGTAGCCCAGCGTGGCGGAGAAGCTTTGGGCGTTGGCGGTGCCGGCGGATACGCCGGCGGCGAGCAGGGCGAGGGGAAGCAGGTGGCGCATGGGGTGTCTCCATCAGTGAGGCCGCCGGGATGCGGCTGTGCGCAGCATCCAATGGTGGTTGTCGAATGCCGGTGATGGAGAAATCGTGGCCGCGTGAAGAGACGCACCGGAAAATTTGTGTGAAGTGGCTTACAAATCGCCGTCCGCACCGTATTCTTGGTTGCAAGGACGCCGCCTCGGCCGTACCGGCCGGATGCGGGCGTCACCCTTGCGGGAGCCTGCTATGAGCGAACACAAGCCCAGCACGCCGTCTGCACCCGAGGCCCTGCCGGAAAAGCTGCACCCGATCCTGCAGGAGTGGAGCGAGCTGATCGTTTCGCTCGCCAAGCTGATCAAGGAAAACGTCGAGGGCTTGCTGCCGGCGGTGTTTGGCATGGCCAGCCTGGCGCAGCGCGCCTCCGAAGCCAAGATCGGCGCCACCACCACCGCCCGCGAAGCCGGCGCCACCCTGCGCGAGCGCGCCGACGAGCTGACCGCCGCGCTGGCGCCGATGGCCGAGGCGGTGCAGGGCGCCGAGCAGTTGGGAACCTCGCTGGAGGCGCTGGCGCAGCAGGCGGCCGGCTTCCGCTACAAGTACGCCGATGATCGCGAATTGACCGCCTTCCTTGACCGCCTTGCCGGCAGCGATGATGCGGCGCTGCCGCAGATGCAGCGGCTGGTCGAAGGCTCGGCGCGGGTCGAAGCGGCAGGCCTCGGAGCGCTCGATGAAGTCAGCTCCGGTCTTGCCCGTATCGAGTTGCTGCTGCACGCCGATACCGCCGAGCTCGAAGCCGCCGCCGCGCGGGTCAAGCACTTCGTCGAGTCGAGCAAGGAAGCAATCGACCAGCTGATCCTCAAGCTGCAATTCCAGGATCGCACCGACCAGATCCTGCAGCACCTGCTGGCCGATTTCGAAAGCCTGCGTGCGGCGATGTCGCAAGTCGACGAAGCCGGCTTCGATGTCGACGCCTGGCGAGCCGAGCGGCAGAAGCGCTTCACCACGGCCGAAGAGCGTGGCGGTGGTGGCGTTTCCACCGACGCCGGCGACATCGAACTGTTCTGACGCCGGCTGCTCCTGATTCCCAGGTGCTGGCCGTCGGCGGCCGGCCCGGGCGACAATGCCGCTTCGACAGCGCCCCGGCGGGGCGCCGGTTCCGTTTACCCGTTTTCCAGGTGAGTCATGGCCGACCTCAAAGAAGCGCGCGTTCCCGATCTCGGCGGCAGCAGCGATGTGCCGGTGATCGAGTTGCTGGTGCAAGCCGGCGACAGCGTCAAGAAGGACCAGGGACTGGTCACGCTCGAATCCGACAAGGCGACCATGGAGGTGCCGGCACCGTTCGATGGCGTCGTGCGCGAACTCAAAGTCAAGCTCGGCGATGCGCTGAGCGAAGGCTCGCTGGTGGCTTTGATCGAGCCGGCCGCCAATGCGGAATCGCCGGCTTCGGCGCCAGCCAAGCCCGCCGCATCCGCGCCCGCGCCCGCGCCCGCGCCGGCTCCAGCCACCAAGTCGGCGTCGGCACCGGCGGCGGCTCAGGCGCCAGCGGCCGCGGCCGCACCGACAGTGGCACCGCGCACGCCGCCGGTGGCCTTCGATGCCGACGCCCTGCTGCCAGGAAAGGTTCCGTATGCCAGCCCGGCGGTGCGTGTGTATGCGCGCGAACTCGGCGTCGATCTCATGCGCATCAGCGGCAGCGAGCGCGGTGGCCGGATCAGTCGCGAAGACGTGCAGCGGCATGTCAAAGCGGTGATGTCGGGAACTGTCGCGGCTGCGAGTGGCGGGGCGACGGGCGGCGGGCTCAGCCTTATTCCGTGGCCGCAGGTCGACTTCAGCAAGTTCGGCCCGGTCGAACGCGAGCCGCTGTCGCGCATCAAGAAACTCAGCGGCGCCAACCTGGCGCGCAACTGGGCGATGATTCCGCACGTCACCCAGCAGGATCTCGCCGACATCACCGAGATGGAGGCTTTCCGCAAGCGCCTCGGCGAAGAGCACAAGGACACCAAGGTCACGCCGTTGGTATTCCTGATCAAGGCGGCGGTGGCGGCGCTGAAGAAATTCCCGCAGTTCAACGCCTCGCTCGAAGGTGATGAACTGGTGCTCAAGCGCTATTTCCACGTCGGCATTGCCGTCGATACGCCCGATGGCCTGGTGGTGCCGGTGATTCGCGACTGCGAGCGCAAAGGCCTGCTCGAGCTCGCGAGCGAACTCGGCGAAATCTCGAAGAAGGCGCGCGACAAGAAACTCGGCCCGGCCGACATGAGCGGCGGCTGTTTCTCGATATCGAGCCTGGGCGGCATCGGCGGCACTGCGTTCACGCCGATCATCAATGCGCCGGAAGTCGCCATCCTCGGCGTGTCGAAGTCGTCCCTGCAGCCGGTGTGGAACGGCCAGAACTTCGAGCCGCGGTTGATGCTGCCGCTGTCGCTGTCCTACGACCACCGGGTGATCGACGGCGCCGCCGCGGCGCGCTTTACCGCCTATCTCGCCCAGGTACTGTCGGACCTGCGCCGGCTGCTGGTCTGAGGGCGCGATCATGACGAATGTCATCGAAATCCGCGTTTCCGACATCGGCGGTCTCAGCGATGTGCCGGTGATCGAAGTGCTGGTGGCGGTCGGCGATGTGGTGGCCAAGGACCAGGGTCTGATCACGCTCGAATCGGACAAAGCGACCATGGAGGTGCCGGCCAGCCACGCCGGTATCGTCCGCGAACTGCGGGTCAAGGTCGGCGATGCCCTGTCGGAAGGCAGCGTGGTGGCGGTGGTCGAGGCCGAGGGTGCCGCTTCTGCGCCGGGCAAACCGGCGACGGCAGTGCCCGCAGTCGCGGCAGCTACCACGTCCGCATCCACGCCTGCCGCATCAACGGCAAAAGTGGCTGCAGCCAGCGGCCGTAAGGCCGACATCGAATGCCGGATGCTGGTGCTCGGTGCCGGACCCGGCGGCTATACCGCTGCCTTCCGCGCCGCCGATCTCGGTCTCGACACCGTGCTGGTCGAGCGCTACGACAGCCTCGGCGGCGTCTGCTTGAACGTCGGCTGCATTCCCTCCAAGGCTCTGCTGCATGCCGCCGATGTGGTCAACGAAGCGGCGCATGCGGCTGACTTCGGCATCAGCTTTGGCGCGCCGAAAATCGACCTCGACAAGCTGCGCACGCACAAGGAGAAAGTGGTCGGGCAGCTGACCAAGGGCCTGGCTGGCATGGCCAAGCAGCGCAAAGTGCGCACACTCACCGGCGTCGGCAGATTCGTCTCGCCGCACGAACTGGAAGTGGCGAGCGCCGAGGGCGCCAAGCTGGTGCGCTTCGAGCAGTGCATCATCGCCGCCGGTTCGCAGCCGGTGAAGCTGCCGGGTTTCCCCTGGAGTGATCCGCGCGTGATGGATTCCACCGATGCGCTGCAGCTGGCGGATATTCCCAAGCAGCTGCTGGTGGTGGGCGGCGGCATCATCGGCCTGGAAATGGCCTGTGTGTATTCGGCGCTGGGCAGTTCGGTGACGGTGGTCGAGTTCATGGAGCAGTTGATGCCGGGTGCCGATCCGGACCTGGTCAAGCCGCTCGCCGATCTGCTCAAGAAGCGCGGCGTTGCCGTGCATCTCGGCTGCAAGGTCGCGGAGGTCAAGGCCAAGAAGGACGGACTGCACGCGAGTTTCGAAGGCAAGTCGGTTCCGGAATTGGCCAAGTACGACCGCGTGCTGGTTTCAGTCGGGCGCGCGCCCAACGGCGGCAAGCTCGATGCCGACAAGGCCGGCGTCAGCGTCACCGATCGCGGTTTCATCGCGGTCGACCGGCAGATGCGCACGAATGTGCCGCATATCTTCGCCATCGGCGATCTGGTCGGGCAGCCGATGCTGGCGCACAAGGCCACCCACGAGGGCAAGCTCGCGGCCGAAGTCGCCGCCGGCGAAAAGAAGGAGTGGGTGGCGCGGGTGATTCCGTCGGTGGCCTATACCGATCCGGAAATCGCCTGGGTCGGTGTCAGCGAGACCGAAGCGAAAGCCAAGGGCCTCAAGGTCGGAGTGGCGAAGTTTCCGTGGGCGGCGTCGGGTCGCGCGATCGGCATCGGCCGCACCGAGGGCTTCACCAAGCTGATCTTCGACGAAGCCACGCATCGAGTGATCGGCGGCGGCATCGTCGGCCGCCATGCCGGTGATCTGATCGCCGAGGTGGCGCTGGCGATCGAGATGGGTTGCGAGGCTGCCGACATCGGCCACACCATCCATCCGCATCCGACGCTCAGCGAATCGGTGGCGATGGCGGCGGAGATCGAGGAAGGCTCGATCACCGACTTGTATATCCCCAAGCGCAAGTAGCCGATTTCAGCCGAAGGCGACCCAGCACACGACGCAGAGCACGCCAACGCCGATCAGGTCGAGTACCGCGCCCTCGCGCAGCATGCGACGGGCGCTGACTTCGCCGCTGCCGTAGGCGATGGCGTTGGGTGCCGTGGCGACCGGGAGCATGAACCCGACACTCGCGGCGAGCACGGCCGGAAACATGAACAGCGCCGGCTCGACCCCCACCGCCTGCGCGGTGGCGGCGAGGATCGGCATCATCAGCACGGCCGTGGCGGTATTGCTGGCGATCTCCGACAGCAGCACCACACCGAGCACGATGCCGCCGAGCAGAAGCGGCAGGGGCAATGCCGCCAGACCCGCGAGGTTCGCGGCGATCGCCGTGCTCAGTCCGCTTTGCTGGAAGGCGGTGGCCAAGGCGATGCCGCCGCCGAACAACACCAGTGCGCCCCAGGGAATGCGCTCGGCATGCGCCCAGTCGAGCAGGCGACCATCACGGCCATCGGGGATCACGCACAGCAGCACTACCGCCAGTAGGGCAATGCTGGCGTCGTTGACGCCGGTTACACCCAGCCAGCTGCTCCAACCGCCGAAGGGCTCGCTGC
>DASUOA010000258.1:0-11636 GCA_036276895.1 Arenimonas sp.
TGCTTGAGCGCGATCACCGCCTGCGGCAGTTGCTCGTCGCGGAAAGGATTGCCGCCGCGGCGGCGCACCGCCTCGAGTCGCGCCTCGAGCACCGGATCGTCGGGCGCGGCGAACGGCAGGCGATCGATCACCACCACCGACAAAGCGTCACCGGCGACATCGACGCCCTCCCAGAAACTGGCGGCGCCCAGCAGCACGCCATTGCCGGAACTGCGGAACTGTTCGAGCAATACGTGCCGAGGCGCGGTGCCCTGCACGAACAACGGCCACGGGCCGCCTTGCAGTGCCTCCGCCGCTTCGCGCAAGGCACGATGCGAAGTGAACAGCAGGAAGGCCCGACCCTGCGAGGCTTCGAGCACGGGACGCACGGAATCAAGCACGGCGGCGCCGTAGTCGCGACTGTTGGGTTCGGGCAGGCCGGGTGGCTGGTAGCACAGCGCCTGCCGCGCCCAATCGAAGGGGCTGGGCTGCAACAATTCGAGCGGATCATCGAGGCCGAGGCGATCGGCGATGTGCGCGAAACCGCCGCCGACCGCCAGCGTCGCCGAGGTGAAGATCCACGCCGCGCGCGACTGCTCGCGATAACGACGCAGCGGGCCGGACACATCGAGCGGCGTGCGTTGCAGGGTGAAGCCGCGTTGGGTGAGTTCGAACCAGCGCACGGTGAAGCTGTCGCTCTGTGTTTCGCCCACCTCCTCCTCGCCACGCCAGGCGCGCAGACGTTGGCATAGCGACTCGGCTCGATCCGCACATGCCGCCAGTCCTGGCGATGCCTCGTAGAGTCCCTGCAACGCCGCATGCAATTCATCCAGCGCCGCTGCCAGCTTCGGCAAGGCCGCGGCGGCGGCCGCGTGCTGCAGCCACCGCGCCTGCGGGCCACGCTGCGGCAGGCCCTCGCAGGCGGCGCGGGTTTCGCGCATCGTATGCTCCAGCGCGCGCGCCGGCACCTGCAACACCGCCAAGGCGCCGGTGACGCCCTGGCATTCGCCGAGGCAGTCACGGGTCAGATCCAGCAGCTGTCGTGCCGACAGGCCTTCACCGAAAAACTGCGCCGCCAGCTCCGGCAGCTGGTGCGCCTCGTCGAGCACGAAGGCGGCGGCACCGGGCAGGATCTCGCCGAAGCCTTCTTGCTTGATGGCGAGATCGGCCAGCAGCAGATGATGGTTGACCACCACCAGATCGGCGGCCTGGGCTTCCTGCCGCGCCTTGGCAACAAAGCACTCGGACCAGAACGGGCACTCGCTGCCGAGGCAGTTGTCAGCGGTCGAAGAAACTTGCGGCCACAGCGGGCTGTCCTCGGCAATATCGCTGAGCTCGGCGAGATCGCCGCGTTGGCTGCGGCCACTCCAAGCCACCACGCGCTGGAACTGCGCTGCCAGCTCACGGCTGGCGAAGCGCTCTCCCTTGGCCTGCTCCATGCGATAGCGGCAGAGATAGTTGCTGCGCCCCTTGAGCAGGGCGCTGCGGATCGGTGCCCCGAGCGCGGCACGCACCCGCGGCAGGTCGCGGTGGTAGAGCTGATCCTGCAGCGCGCGGGTGCCGGTGCTGACGATCACCCGTTCGCCGGACAACAGCGCCGGCACCAGGTAAGCGTAGGTCTTACCGGTGCCGGTGCCGGCTTCGGCGATCAGGCAGTCGCGATCATCGATCGCGGCGGCTACCGCCTCGGCCAGATGCCGCTGCGCGTCGCGTGGGCGATAGCCTTCGAGACGCTCGGCCAGCGGCCCTTCCGCCGCCAGCGCACGCGCGGTGCGGTCGGCGAGGTCGCGCACTTACATCCGCACCGGCGGTGCCACCGTGCATTGCTCGCGCCGCTTGCGCGCGACATCGGCGCTGGGTTCGTCGCGATGCTGCACGCGCACCAGTTCGACCGTGGTCCAGTTGCGCCGGCACAGGCCGCCAAGTCGCGGACCACTGACGTACGAGGCATTGGCCAGTGCTACCGCCTGATCCCAGTCGCGTTGCAGCAGCGCCAGTTCGGCACGCCACTGCAGCAGTTCCGGGTCATCGGGCGTCAACGCCAGGGCCTGTTGCAGGGCGGCATCGGCATCGCCAAAACGCCCCGCGGATTCCAGTGAGTCCGCCAGATTGCGCAGATCCTCGACCTGCGGATCACGCAGCGGTTGCACCTCCAGCTCGACACCCGATACACCGGCGGCGCGCACCGCACGCACCAGTTCGTGCGGTGGCGTCTGCTTGGCTTGCTTCGCCTGCCGTGGCGGCGCATCCGGCGTGCTTGCACATCCCGCCAACACAGTGACCAGCAGCAGAGCGGAGAAGCGGATGCTCACGGTTGTTCCTCGATCAGGGTGCTGCGGTCACGGTTGCGGAACCAGTCGAACCAGCGCCGCTCGATGCAGCTGACATGGTCGGGCGGCAGGAAGCCGGCCACGAAAGGATAGCGCCGCGCACCGGGGCAGCTGTCCTCGGTGGTGGCGTACTGCTCGGCATCGACCCAGCCCCACTCGATGCCCTCATCGCCACCGTGCAAGGGCCCGGTCGGCAGTTTGGAAAACAGCGTCGACCACACGCGCAGGGCACCCGAGGCGCCGGTCAAGCCGGTCTTCTGGTTCTGGTCATTGCCGACCCAGATCACACCGAGATGATCGCCGCTGTAACCGGCGAACCAGCTGTCGCGATCGTCGTTGCTGGTGCCGGTCTTGCCGGCGACCTGCAGCGGCCCGAAACCCTGCGCCATCAGCGCGCGACCGGTGCCGCTGCGAACGGCCTCCTGCAAGGCCAGCGTCACCAGGCGTGCAGCGAGCGCGTCGCCCGGCTGGGCCGGCTCGATGCGCTGGTCGTAACGATTGAGCGCCTTGCCGTCCGTCGCCAGGACGCCACGCACAGCACGCAGCGGCTGCAGTCGCCCACCCGAAGCCAGGAACTGGTAGACCTGCGCCATGGCAAACGGACTGAGATCGACCGAGCCCAGGATCAGCGACGGGTTCGGCGCGGCGCGCAGCCCGGCCAGCACCGCCAGCAAATCGGCCAGACGCTCGGGACCGACCTCCATGCCGACGCGCACCGTGGCCTGGTTGTAGGACATTGCCAAGGCATCGACCATTGCCACCCGGCCGTGGCTCTGGCCGTCGTAGTTGCCCGGCTGCCAGCGCTTGCCGTTCGGAAGCACGACGGTGATCTCGGTGTCGTCCACCGGCGTCGCCAGCGACCAGCGGTCTGGCTGCGCCAACGCCAGCAGGTAGACCAGCGGCTTGAGCAGCGACCCGACCGGGCGCTGCGCTTCGAGCGCGCGGTTGAACCCGGGCTCGTCGCTGCGACGGTTGCCGACCATCGCCAGCACGTCGCCGCTGTGGCTGTCGGTGAGCACTAGGCCGGCTTGCAGCGGCGGCGTCTTTTTTCCCTGCAGCGCTTCGAGCGTGGATTTGACCGACTGCTCGGCCTGCGATTGCGCATACGGCGACAAGGTTGTGTGCACGGACAGGCCGGCGCCGCGCAGCGCATCGGCCGGGTAATCGCGGGCCAACTGCCGCTGCACCAGGTCCATGAAGGCCGGATAGCGGTTGCGGCTGAGCAGCGGCCGCGCGCTGACACCGAGCGGGCTGTCCTTGGCGCGCTGCGCGATTTCCGGCGCGATCAGGCCGAGATCAGCCCACACGCTCAGCACCAGATTGCGACGCGCTTTGGCTTTCTCCGGATGGCGGCGCGGATCGTGCAGCGATGGCCCCTGCACCAGTCCGACCAGCAGGGCCAGTTCGCCGGTGCGCAGACTGGCCAGATCACGGCCGAACCAGAACTCGGCGCCAGCAGCCACACCATGCACCGCCTGGTTGCCGTGCTGGCCCATGAACACCTGGTTGAGATAGGTCTCGAGGATGCGCGCCTTGTCGAAGCGCGCCTCGATCGCCAGCGAATACGCGGCTTCCTTGAGCTTGCGCTGCCAGCGCTTCTCGCGGGTCAGGAACAGGCTGCGCACCAGCTGCTGGGTCAGGGTGCTGGCGCCTTGTTCCAGCTCGCCCTCGCGCAGATTGACCCAGATCGCGCGCATCACGCCCAGCGGATCGACGCCGTGGTGGTGCTTGAAATTGCGATCCTCGACCGCCTGGAGGCCGGTAATCAGCAGCGGTGGCACGTCCTGTAGCCGAACCAGCCGGCGCTCTTCGCTGCTGTTGCCGTACAGGGTGGCGATACGGACCGGCTCGATGCGGGCGCTGTCGAGGCGACGGCCGCTGCCTTGCTCGACCACCCGACGCACCACGCCAGCGCCCAACTGCACTTCGATGCGCAGGGCCGGCACCGCACCATCGAGATCGACGAAGCCGCGGGTAGCGATACGGAAGCGCGTGCCCTCGCGCGCATAGGTGCCCGGCTGCTCGCCACCATCGGCGCGATATGCGCCCATCTGCAACTCGCGCTCCAACGCATCGGCGGTCAATCGCACGCCCTCGGCGAGGCGCAATGGCCGTGCGTAGACGCGGGTCGGCACCTGCCAGCTCAGCGCGTTGAACTGCGTCTGCACCTCGCGATCGAGGTACCAGGCCATCGGTGCACCCACGCCCAGCAGCAGGCCGAAGCCGAGTAGGCCGATGCGCAGCAGCCAGCGCCGCCACGGACGGGCGGGAGCGGCAGTGGTCGGCTGATGACGCGAGGAGGCTTTGCGGGCCACGAACAGGAACTTTACGGAAGTGGCGGCGAGTCTAGCAGCTCGCGATCAGCGGCCCCTTACCGCGGCTGAACCCATCAACGTTGCACGCCCAGCAGCGCCTGCAGTCGCCGCTCGGTCGCCGCAAGTCCCGGCGTACGCGGATCGAGACGGCGCGCGTTGCCGAGTGCCCGCTCGGCCAATTCAGGCTCGTTCTGGCCCAGTCGCTCGCTGGCAAGGGCCACCCAGCGCAGCGCCAGCCGGCGGCGGGCATCAGCCAATGCCGATGACGGTTCGCGCAGGGCGCGCGCGTCGAGACAGGACTCGGCGTCGGTCAGCCGGTTACCCAGCGCATGCTGCTCGTAGCAAGCGCGCGCGGCCTGCTCGAACTGTCGCCACAACGCAGGAAGGCGCGGATCGTCCGGCGATGTACCGGCCAACTCGCGCAAATGATCCCAGGCACTGTCGCCAGGCGGCTGCAGCAGGCGACCGGACGTGATCGCGGCGGCGGCGGCCTGCGCCACTGCGCCGGCATCCAGGGCGACGGGCGGTCGATCCTGGGACGCGATGCTGGCAGCGGCTGGCTTGGGCCGCGCACGTTCGAGTTGCGCCTGCAGGATTTCGATCTGCTCAAAGCCCGGCGACCAGCCGCGCAGCACGCGCAGGCCGCGCAACGCCTCCTGCCAACGCTGCTGCTGGATCGACTCACGCACATGCTGCGCCTGCGCCTGCAATACCCGCTGGCGACCGGCCCGGGCATCCGCCGCCACCGGACCATGGCGCAGCAAGTCCTGGTAGGCCGGCCAGGCGCGTGAAAGTTCGCCGGCCGATTCGGCCCGCTGCGCTTCGGCAAGCCGCTGCCGCCATAGCCTCTCGTGCTCGGCGCGCACCTCACCCAGTCGCGCCTGCAGCGCGGGCAACCCGATGTGGCTGGCGTCATAGGCCAGGACCTCCGCGACCCGCGCTTCGGCATGCGTCAGGTCGCCGCGCTCCAGTGCTTCGTCGGCCTGACGCAACCACTCGCCGAGGATTTGCTGCCGACCCGACAAGGCCAGGGCATTGTCAGGATGCGACAGCAGCACCTGCTGGTACATCGCCAGTGCTTCCACGTCGCGTCCGCCCTGCCACAGCGATTGCGCTTCGCCCAGCAGCTGTTCGAGATCCTGCCCGCTGGCATCGGCCACCCGCAGACGTGCTTCCAGCGGCTGCAAACGCGTCAACGGCGCCGACAACGCTGTTGCCAACTGCAGCGCATCGCGCGCCTGCTCGCGCTCACCCGCATCGAGCGCAAGCGCCGCGCGATCCAGCGCCGCTTCGCGCACCGCGGCCAGTCCGCGTCGAGCGCCGGGATGATCGGGATCCGCCGCCAGCATCGCCTGGAACAATTCGCGCGCACCACGGCCATCGCTGCGGCTCAGCTCTCCCCGTCGCAAGGCCGCCTCAGCCTGCGCCAGCTGTTGCGTCAGCGGCGGATCCGGCACCAGCCAGCGGCCCAGCGGCTCACGCCAACGCAGCAGCGCGGCAGCCAACAGCGCCAGCAGCAACAACGGCAGCAGCCACAGCCAGGTCCGATGACGCCGTCGCGGGACCACGGCCATCGCAGCGTCGCTGGCGCCATCGGCGGCCAATGCGTCGATCGCACCCAGCGCGGGACCGTCGTCCTCGATGTCCTTCCTGCGCGTCATCGTGCTGCCGTCACCGCGTCACCCCAGTCGCCGCGCTTCACTAACACCCGGCACCGCACCGAGCCGCCCGAGCAGCAAGCTGAGCTGCCCGTAGTCACTGACTTTAAGGCCGAGCCGCAACTCGGCGTTGCCGCTGCTGTCATCGACGCGTGAACTCAGGCCAAGGATGTTCACACCCTGCTGCGCCACCAGATGAGTGATGTCCTTGAGCAGCCACTTGCGGTCGATCGCGCGGATGACCACCTCGACTTCGTAGCTGGCGCTGCCGGCCTGCCCCCACTCCACCGGCAGCAGGCGTTCGGGATGTCCGAGCGATAGGCGCTGCAACGCCGCGCAACCTTCACGGTGGATCGACACGCCCTTGCCACGCGTCAAGTAACCGACGATGCGATCGCCCGGCACCGGCTGGCAGCAACGCGCGATCTGCGTGAGCAGGTTGCCGACGCCTTCGACAGTGAAGCGGCCGCTGGCCTTGGCCGGCCGGCGCGGTGGTGGCTCCGGCTTGGCGGCGGTTTCGCTGGCTTGCGCATGCTCGTGCAGTGCGCGACTGATCTGGCTGGGTCCGAGATCGCCGAGCGCCAACGCCAGGTGCAAGTCCTCCACCGAGGCGAGCCGGAACTTGGCCAGCACCGGCACCAGATCGGCGCCCAGCAGTGCCACCCGGCGCAGTTCCTTCTCCAGCAGCTCGCGGCCGTCCTGCAGATTGCGGTTGCGATCGATCCTGTGGAACCAGGCACGCACCTTGTCGCGAGCGCGTCCGGTGACCAGGAAGCCATTGGCCGCCAACAGCCAGTCGCGTCGCGGCTCGGAGACCTTGCCGGTCATGATCTCGACGCGATCGCCGGTGGCCGGCCTGTGGTCCAGCGGCACGATGCGGCCGTTGACCTTGGCGCCGCGACAGCGATGCCCGACCTCGGTATGCACCGAATACGCGAAGTCGAGCACGGTGGCGCCGCGCGGCAGGTCGATCACTTCGCCGCGCGGCGTCAGCAGGTAGACGCGGTCTTCGACCAGGTCGCTGCTGAGTTCGGCCGCCAGCGCGGCATCGCCCTGTCCGTCGCCGCCGTCGAGCAGCTGCCGCATCCAGGCGATCTTGCGCTCGAAGCTGGCCTCGCCTTTGCCGCCTTCCTTGTAGCGCCAGTGCGCGGCGACGCCGAGCTCGGCGTGCTCGTGCATGCCATGGGTACGGATCTGCACTTCGAGTGTGCGGCCATCCGGCGCGATCAGCGCCGTGTGCAAGGAGCGGTAATCGTTGCCCTTGGGATGCGCGATGTAGTCGTCGAACTCGCCGGGAATCGATGGCCACAACTGGTGCACGATACCGAGCGCGGCGTAGCAGGTCGGGATGTCGTCGACCAGCACGCGCACGGCGCGCACATCGTAGACCTCGGAAAACGGCACGCCCTTGCGCTGCATCTTCTTCCAGATGCTGTAGATGTGCTTGGGCCGCCCGGCGACATCGGCGCGGATGCCGACCTCCTGCAGGGACGACTGGATCAGCCGCTTGGCATCCTCGATGAAACGCTCGCGATCGGCGCGCTTTTCGTCGAGCAGGCGGGCGATGCGCTGGTAGGTCTCGGGATGGCGCCAACGGAAGGCGAGGTCTTCCAGCTCCCATTTGAGCTGCCAGATTCCGAGTCGGTTAGCCAAGGGCGCATGGATGTCGGCGGTCAGTGCCGCCAGCTCCAAGCGCTCCGTTTCCGGCAGTTGCCCGGCGCTGCGCAACCGCACCAGCTGGGTGGCGAGCAGGATCAGGATCGCGCGCAGGTCCTTGATCAAGGCCAGCAACAGCCGGCGCAAGCCCTCGGCGCTGCCTCCGCCGGGCCGCTGCGCGTGCAGGCTCCAGACCTTGTCCGCCGCCTGCAGACCCTCGAGCAGGGCCGGCATCGCCGGCATGTCCTTGCCCAGATCAGCCGGCGCCGCCTCGCGCAGGGCGGGCCACAGGTGCAGCGCCGCGGCAGTGAGCACGTCGGAGTCGGCGCGCAGCGGCACCAGCACATCCAGCACGGCGAGCAACAAGGCCTCCTGCGGATCGGCTGGCAGGCGCTGCGCCGGCTCGATCAAGCGCTCCGCACCGGCAGGCAAGGCCGGCTGACGCTGCAGCCAGTCAGACAAACGGGAAGCGGAAGGGCGGGTGCTGCTCACGGGAGCGTCGGCGAGTCCGGTAGGTGGGGCTCTCTACACTAGCGGCCGGACGCCATCGCGAACAGTCATCACGAGAGCACTTCGAGCTGCCGCGCCAAGCGCTTGGCCGAGATCGGGCGGCGGGTACCCAGCTCCTGCGCGAACAGCTGCACGCGCAGCTCTTCGAGATCCCAGCGGAACTGCTGCCAGGCCGGCTGGTCGAGTCGGCCATTCTGCTGTGCCGCGCCCAGCGCGGCATCGAATGGGCGCAGCTCCAGCATCCGCGCCTGATCGCGCTGCGGGTCACGCAGTGCGCGCTCGGCACGCAAGGTCAACGCCTTGAGGTAGCGCGGCAGCTCGGCCAGGGCTTCGGCCGGCGTGTTGCGCAGGAAACCCGGCGGCACCAGGCTAGCCAAGCGCGCCTTAAGATCGTCGAGATTGCCGCTGGCCCAGCCCATCAACTTCGATTCAAGCTGCGGCTTCAACGCCGCAACCGCGGCGAGGATCGCCTCCGCCAGCTGCAGGCGCTGCATCGCTTCGGCAAACAGCCGGCGCCCCAGGTCGGCGAGCAACGCATCGAAGGCCGCGCGATCACGCACGCGCGAGAGATCCTGCGCCAGCAGCGCGTTCGCCGCAGCCTCGACCAGATCGCCGCGCAACTGCTCCGCCGCCGGCACGTTCTGGTTGCCCGCGGCAAAGCCTTCGATCGCGGCATAGAGCAGCCCGAGCTTGGGCTGTACCGGCAATTGCTTGCGCGCCTGCTTGGCCTTGTCCGCCAACGCCATGCGCAGCAGCCGGCGCACACCGCCATCGTGCAAGGCCCGCGCCTGCGCCGCATCGGCATAGACCTTCAGCGATACCGTCCCGCCTTCATCGCGCAAGGCCGGAAACGCCGGCACACCCGCCGCACCCGGTACTTCCGGCGGAATCGCCTCGGCCGGAAACGCCGTCAAGCCATCCTGCGCCAGACGCTCGCCGGCGTGTTGGGCGAAAGCGCGCTCGGCCTGCGCGCCGAAGTCGCGACGCAGGGCATCGAGATCACGCGACAGCGCCAGCACCTTGCCGCGCGCATCGGCAAGGCGAAGGTTGATGCGCAGATGTGCGTCGATGCCGGCTTCGTCGAAGTCCAACGCAGTGACCGGCGCGCCGGTGGCGCGGGTGAGGAAGCGCGCCAGCACTGCCGGCAAGGCATCGGCCTCGGCGCGCGGATACGCCTCGGCAAAGGCGCGCGCGAAGTCCGGTGCCGGCACGTAGTTGCGGCGCAAGGCCTTGGGCAGCGAGCGGATCAGCGCCGTCGCCTTTTCCTCCACCAAGCCCGGCACCAGCCAGCCGAGCCGCACCGGATCGAGCGCCTTGAGCAGGTGCAGCGGCACATCAAGGGTCACGCCATCCTCGGCATGACCGGGTTCGAAGCGGTAGTGCAGGGCCAGGCGCGAATCGCCGAGCGGGAAATACTTCGGGAAGCGATCCTGCTCACTGCCTTCGCCCGGCAACAGATCGGCCAGCGACCATTCCAGCGCATGCCGCTGCTCGGGCGACTGCAGGCCATACCAGCGATCCAGCGCCTGCACGTTGTGCACGTCGGCGGGCAAGCGGTCGAGATACCAGCGCGCCTGCCAATCCTCGTCGGCGACGAGGCCGGCGCGGCGACGCTTGGCTTCCTCTTCGCGCGCCTTCTCCAACGTCGCCAGGTTGCGCTTGACGAAGCCGGCCTTGCAGTCGATCTCTCCGGTCAGCAGGGCCTGCCGCACGAAGATGTCGCGCGCCTCGGCGGGATACAGCCCGCCGTAATGCACCGGCTTCTTCGGTGCCAGCACCAGGCCGAACAGGCTGATCTGCTCGCTGCCGATCACCCGCCCCTGCGCCCGCGACCAGTGCGGATCGAAATGCTTGCGTGCCAGCAGATGCGCCAACTCGGCGATCGCCCAGTCCGGCTCGATGCGCGCGGCCATCAGGCCCCAGACACGCTGGGTGTCGAGCAGAGTGGCGACCAGCACCCAGCCCGGCGGCGCCTTCGCCAAGGGCGATGCCGGGAACAGCGAGAACTTGCGCTGCCGCGGCGCGTCGTACTCGCCCCTTTGCAGCCGGCCTTTCTCGGCCTTGTGTCCGATTTGCCCCGGCAGACCGGCAATCAAGGCGCGATGCAGATTTGCGTACTCGCCCGGTTTGAACTCGATTGCACAAGCGCCGCTGGTCACCTCCCACTGCATCTCCTCGCAGGCAAGCAGCAATTGGCGATGCAACTCGCGCCACTCGCGCATGCGCAGGAAGCCGAGGAAGCGCTTCTCGCACCACGCACGCAGCTTCGACTGCGTCAGCTCCTCGTGCGAACTGCGGTACGCCTCCCACAACTTGAGGATGCCGACGAACTCCGACTGCGGATCGGCGAACTCGGCATGCGCGCGATCGGCCGCCTCGCGGGCATCGGCCGGGCGTTCGCGCGGGTCCTGGATGCCGAGGAAGCTGGCGATCGCCAGCATCTCGCGCAGGCAGCCGCGGGCATTGGCCGCGATCAGCATCCGCGCCAGCTTCACGTCGACCGGCAGCCGCGCCATCTGCTTGCCGATCGGCGTCAGGCGTCGCTCATTGTCGACGGCACCGAGCTCGAGCAGGGTCTGCCAGCCGTCGCTGATGGCGCGCGGATCCGGTGGATCGATAAAGGGGAAGTCCTCGACGCGACCCAGGCCCAGCGCCAGCATGCGCAGGATCACGCCGGCGAGGCTGGCACGCAGGATTTCCGGATCGGTGAAACGCGCACGCGACTGGAAGTCCGCTTCGCTGTACAGGCGGAAGCAGACGCCGCTGGCGATACGTCCACAGCGGCCGGCGCGTTGGTTGGCCGAGGCTTGCGAGACCGGTTCGATATGCAGGCGATCGAGCTTGCCGCGCGGGCTGTAGCGTTTGACGCGGGCGAGGCCGGGATCGACCACATAGCGGATGCGCGGCACCGTCAACGAGGTTTCGGCGACATTGGTGGCGAGCACGATGCGCCGCTGCGGCCCGGGATTGAACACGCGATCCTGGTCGCGCGCCGACAGCCGTGCGTACAGCGGAATGACTTCGGTGCTGCGGTATTTGCGTCGCTCCAGCAGCGCATGCGCGTCGCGGATCTCGCGCTCGCCGGGCAGGAACACCAGCACGTCGCCGAGCGCATCCTCGCGGGTGGCCTCGTCGACTGCGGCGACGATCGCCTCGCCGACGGAAATGGGGTCAGAGTGCACTTCTTC
>DASUOA010000259.1:0-3403 GCA_036276895.1 Arenimonas sp.
GTCGCCTGGGTGAACTCCATCACCGCATCGAAGGTGCTGCCGTCGCTGCGCTGAGCCTTGAGCTCGAGCTGGCGCGGCGGCGGCTCGCCCTTGGAGAGTTTCTTGAGCAGCTGCTTGAATTCGTCGGCATGCTCGGGTGCGATCAGGTCGAGCACGGTCAGGCCTTCGACCTCATCGAAGTCCTCGAAGCCGAACATCTCCAGATAGGCCTCGTTGGCACGGATGTGCATGCCCTCGTGGATGTAGGCGATCGGATCGCGCGAGGACGAAATCAGGGCATCGCAGCGGCGCTCGGTCTCGCGCAATGACGCCTCCAGGTGGCGCAGTCCGCGCCGCGCCTGCAGCGATGCGAATTCGTTGCGCACCACGAACTGCAGGTGCTCCGGGCGATTGCGCAGCGCGATGTCGCGGGCACCGGCGGCGATGGCGGCCAGCGCGTTCTTCTCGTCGAGGGTATCGGTACCGGCGATGACCGGGATGTCCTTGCCGGTCGCGGTGATCGCTTCGATCACTTCGTCGAAGGGCAGGTACTGCGCCTGCATGTTGGCGAGCACCAGATCAAAGGGGTGGTTGCCCAGAATGCGCGCCAGGTCCTCGGCGGACTCGGGCCGCTGCGGGCGGATGGCCATGCCGCCGTTGCGCAGCTGGCTGATCAGCTGCTCGGCGTCTTCGAGCTTGTCTTCCACCAGAAGCAGGCGGATTACGGCGTCCTGCTGTGCCATCCGGCACTCCTTTTCCATCAACGACTTGCGCGGGGGGAATGAGACATTAGCAGAAGCCCGGGGGGCGGCGCATCGCCCTTCTACTCACAACGGCGTCTTGCCGGGGGCTCCGGCCACTTCCCGGACCAGTTTCGGTACCAGATAGCCGGGTAGCCGGGCCTGCAGGGAGCGATGCAGGTCGCGGGCCCGGTCGTCGGCGACCTCGAAATGGGCGGCGCCGGCGACCCGGTCGAGCTGGTGCAGGTAGTAAGGCAAGACGCCTGCCGAGAACAGGCGCTCGGACAGCGCGGCAAGGACATCGGCATCGTCGTTGACGCCACGCAACAGCACCGCCTGGTTGAGCACCGTCATCCCGCCGCGGCGCAGGTCGGCCAAGGCGCGGTCGACGCGGGCATCGAGTTCATTGCCGTGGTTGGCATGGATCACCACCACTTTCTGCAGTGTCAGGGTGTCGAGCCAGGCCATGAACTCGCCATCGATGCGCTCGGGCAGCACCACGGGAAGTCGGGTGTGGATGCGCAATCGGCGGATCTGCGGCAGCTCGCGCAGCTGCGTCGTGAGCTCGGCCAGCTTGCTGGTCGCCAACGACAGAGGATCGCCGCCCGACAGGATCAATTCGTCGACGTCGGGATGCGCACGCAGGTAGGCCAGTGCCGAGGCCCATCGATTGGCAGCGGCCGTCTCTTCAGCGTAGGGAAAGTGCCGGCGGAAGCAGTAGCGGCAGTGCACGGCGCAGCTGCCGGTGGCGATCAGCAGGGCGCGACCCCGGTATTTGTGGATGACGCCGGTATCGCCGCGGGCAGCGGAGTCACCGACGGCATCCAGCGCAAAGCCTGGCGCGACGCGATCCTCGTCGTCGAGCGGCAGCACCTGCCGCAGCAATGGGTCGTTGACGTCGCCGGGCCGCATTTTTTCCGCGAAGCCGCGCGGTACGCGCAGCGGGAACTGCGCCGCCGCCGAATCGGAGAGTCGCGATGCCAATGCACCGAGGCCGAGGCCTGAGAGCAATTCGCGCGGATCGCGAATCGCCTCGCGCCACAGCCGCTGCCAGCGCGGCTCGGCGACCGGCGCATCCGGCAGCGGCTGCAGCAAAGGGGCGGGCGGGGTTATCATGGCGGGCTACGGTCGACCCCGACGGGGCGGCTATGGATTCCCATTGTAGCCGCCCGCGCGGCCCACCCAGCAGGAGCGAAGCATGGCCACCTACGGCATGAACGACGTCAAGAACGGCATGAAGATCATCGTCAACAACGAGCCGTGCGTCATCACCGACACCGAGTACGTCAAGCCGGGCAAGGGCCAAGCCTTCACCCGCGTCAAGTATCGCTTCATCAAGACCGGTCGCGTCGTCGAGCTGACCATGAAGGCGACCGACAGCCTGGAAGCGGCCGACGTCATGGATACCGACATGCAGTACCTGTACAACGATGGCGAGTACTGGCACTTCATGCAGCAGGAAACCTTCGAGCAGGTGCAGGCCGACAAGGCCGGCGTCGGCGATGCCGCCAAGTGGCTCAAGGGCGAGGAGCCCTGCCTGGTCACCCTGTGGAACGGCACGCCGATCGCGGTGCAGCCGCCGAATTTCGTCGAGCTCAAGATCGTCGAGACCGATCCGGGCGTGCGCGGCGACACCTCCGGTGGTGGCGGCAAGCCGGCGACCCTGGAAACCGGCGCCGTCGTGCGCGTGCCGCTGTTCGTCAACCAGGACGAAATGATCAAGGTCGACACCCGCTCCGGCGAGTACGTCAGCCGCGTGAAGTGATGCTGCAACCGGCGTCGGCGGTTGCCGGCGCCATGGCCATGGAATGGAGCCCGCGATGACCGCTGTAGACACCCAGCCCTGCGACTTGCTGATCGAAGCCGGATGGGTGGTGCCGGTCGAGCCGCACGGCGTGGTCCTCACGGATCACGCCGTTGCCGTATCCGGCGGCGAAATTCTCGCCATCGGTCCGCGCATCGATATGCGCGACCGTTTCCGCCCGGTGCGTACGGTCAGCCGCCCGAACGCGGTGCTGCTGCCGGGTCTGGTCAACGCCCACTGTCATAATCCGATGACGCTGCTGCGCGGTGTCGCTGATGACCTGCCGCTGATGGTGTGGCTGCAGGAGCACATCTGGCCGGTCGAGGGCAAGGTGATCGGCCCCGAGTTCGTCGCCGACGGCATCGAGCTCGCCGTCGCCGAGATGCTGCGCGGCGGCACCACCTGCGCCAACGAGAACTATTTCTTCCCCGACGTGCAGGCCGCGACCTATGCGCGGCTCGGCTTCCGCGCCCTGGTCGGCTTGCCGGTGATCGACTTCCCGACCGCCTGGGCCGCCTCTCAGGCCGAGTACTTCGACAAGGCCTGCGAGGTGCACGACAACTGGCTGCGGCATCCGCTGGTGTCGACCAGCTTCGCGCCGCACGCGCCGTACACCGTCAACGATGCCGCCTTCGAGCGCATCCGCATGCTGTCCGACCAGCTCGATGTGCCGGTGCACTGCCATGTGCACGAGACCGCGCACGAGGTCGAGGAGTCGCAGAAGGTCAACGGCATGCGCCAGATCGCACGGCTCGACCGCCTGGGCCTGGTCAACGACCGCCTGATCGCCGTGCACATGACGCAGCTGACCGACCACGAGATCGCGCTGTGCGCCGAGCGTGGCGTGTCGGTGGCGCACTGCCCGGAATCCAACCTCAAG
>DASUOA010000260.1:0-3078 GCA_036276895.1 Arenimonas sp.
GCGTGGCGCACCACCGCCTGCACCAGGCGCCCGATGGCGCGCACATAACCGCCGTCGGCCGAAACCGGCAACGGAAGGTGGAAACTCGCTTCCGTTTGCATGTCCATGAGGACTCCTGCCCCGCTGCAGGATCCGGCACGCGGCGATAAGCCGCGGCCGTGGGGCCAGTATAGACCTGTGATCCCCGGCATCAACCCGGCATGGTCGTCATTCGCGCGACCACCTTGCGCACAGCCGGCGCCAGCAACGTGACCGAGACAAAGGCAACCGGCCAAGTCTTCAGGCAGCTGCTGACCCACAGGCCGAGAAAGCCGGGGCCGATGCCCTGGCTGGTGGCGAGTACGAAGGCGGAGACCAGCATGACCATGACGGCCGAGAGCAGGGCACCAAACAGGATGGGGGCATAGCGGGCGGGAATGCGCATATCAGTCTCCAAGGGCAAGCACGAGGGCGCTGGCATACAGGCCAAGGCCGAACACGAGATGGGTCACCAGGCTTTGCAGGCGAGCGGCGTTGGGTCGCGGCGTACGCCGCGCCGCGAGGCCGGCACCCATGCCGGGCTGCATCAGCAGGAAGGGCGCAGCGAGTGTGGCGACGCCGAGTAGAAGGGCCGGGCCGATGCGTGGCTGCGCAAGCCAGCCACTGCCCCAGAGCAAGGGCAACAGCGCGGCAAACGCGATGCCGATCAGGTAATGCGCGCTCCAGCCGAGAAGGCGTTCGCCTGGCAGCGAGTGCGCGCGTTGGATCGCGTCGTGGCGGAAGCGTCCGGCTGGCATATGCCCGAGCCAGCGGCCGAGCAGGGCGTAGTCTGGGAATGCGACGCCTAACCAGCGGCGGCGCAGCAGCGACCAGAGGTCGATGGCGGCCGTGGCGCCGACGCCGAGCAGCACGGTGTGAGTCACGGGGTTCATGGTGGTCTCCAGCCGCTTGCGGAGTGGCGGCGTGGAAGGCACAGTGCCACTTCAAGTCGACTTTAAGTCAAGGGGGTTGCGTGGATATCGCCGAAGTCGCTCGGCACGCCGGCGTGCCCGCCTCGACACTGCGCTTCTACGAAGCCAAGGGCCTGATCGTTTCGACCGGTCGCAGCGGTCTGCGTCGGGTATTCGATCGCAGCGTGCTGCAGCGCCTTTCCTTGATCGCCCTCGGTCGCGCAGCCGGCTTCTCGCTTGACGAAATCGCGCGCATGTTCGCGCCCGACGGCCGCCCCGAGATCGATCGCAACCTGCTGCGCGCCAAGGCCGACGAGATCGACGCCACGCTGCCCAAGCTGATCGCGCTGCGTGATGGCTTGCGGCATGCCGCGCGTTGCCCGGCGCCCAGCCATCTGGAATGCCCGACCTTCCAGAAACTGCTGCGCGGAGCCACAGCCGCGCCACGGCCGCCCCGCAAGCGTGGCGCACGAGCCTGAGGCGGATGTCCGCACGCGCGGACGAACCCCTGTCACTGCAAAGTTCTGACTTCCGGCAGTACACCTGCCGGGCTGCCGTCCCTAGAGTGCAGCCACGCTCCCTCGGGTATCCGCATGCACGCTGCAAACGCTTCCTCTCCGAAACCCTCCCGGCTCCGTTGGCTGGCTCGCCATCTGCTGCGCTTCACGCTGGTCTGCCTGCTGTTGCTGGGGCCGAACCTGGTGTTTTTCGGCATCTGGGCTTGGCCGAAGCAACCGATTCCGACTGTCGACGCGGCGAGCGATGAGCACTTCGCCGCCGAGTCCCTGTCGGCGCAGCACGCCGCTGCGTTGCTCGCTGCGCTGCGCGAGAGCCGCGAACAGGCCGGTCTGGTTTCGCTGTCGGCCGCGGTCGCGTTTGATGGGCGCCTGCAATGGGCCGGCGCCACCGGCTGGGCTGACGTCGAGCGCGCGCTTCCGGCCAGCATCGCCTCGCGCTATCGCACCGGCAGCGTGGCCAAGTCACTGACCGCGGTCGCGATGATGCGGCTGGTCGATGCCGGCCAGCTGGGGCTGGATGATCCGTTGTCCGCGCATGTCGAAGGACTTCCTGCGCACTTGCAGCCCCTGACCGCAGGCCTGCTCGCTTCGCATCGCGCAGGCGTTCGCCACTATTCGCGGATTCCGTCCTGGTGGATGGGTTGGCACGAAGGCTTTTCCCGCACCGAGTACGCGTCGGTGGCCGATGGCCTGGCGGTCTTCGCCGACGACGAACTGCGCTTCGCGCCGGCTACCGACTATCACTACACGACCTTCGGCTATTCGCTGCTGGCGCGACTGCTGGAAGGCGCGTCCGGCACATCGTTCGAGCAGGTACTGCAGCAGCAGTTGTTCGCGCCGGCCGATATGCGCGACACCACGGTGGACCGCGCCGGCCCGATGCAGACGCGCGTCGCGTTCTACCAGGCCGGCGGCGGCCGCTTCACGCCCGCCTATCCGATCAACAGCAGTGCCAAGATCGCCGGCGGCGGCATGGTGTCGACGCCCTCGGACCTCGCCCGCCTCGGCCAGGCGTTGCTCGGCGATGCGTTGCTGTCGGCCGACGCCAAGCAGGCGATGTTCACGCCGCAGGCGTTGGCCGACGGCCGCATGAACCCGGAGAACTACGCCCTCGGCTGGCGCGTCGACACCTCGGTGCGTCTGCTCGGCGAGGATCGGCCCACGCCGATCATCCACCACGGTGGCATCCAACCGGGTGGAACGGCTTTTCTGATGCTGTTGCCCGAGTTCGGCATCACCGTGGCGGTGATGAGCAACTCCGGCACCAGCGCCGCGCGCACCGATGTGCAAGAAGCGGCGTATGCGCTGGCGCGGCAGGTCATCGCGCGCTGAGCCTGCGTTCGCACAGGCGCTGCGTTAGCCTTGCGCCATGTGCGGCCGCTACACCAATCACGCCAGTTGGGCCGAGGTGCTGGCCTTCAGCCAGCCCTTGCAGCTCACCGTGCCTGACGCGGCGATCGAGCCGCGCTACAACATCGCGCCTTCGCAATCGGCCTGGGTGCTCGCGGCCGACGGCGATGGCGGCGCCAAGGCCGGGCACATGCAGTGGGGCCTGGTGCCGCACTGGGCCAAGGACGCGAAGGGCAGTTACTCGACCATCAACGCGCGCGCCGAAACCATCGCCAGCAAGC
>DASUOA010000261.1:0-2594 GCA_036276895.1 Arenimonas sp.
GGGTTGTCTTCGAGGTCGGGCTCCTGTCCCGCCGCCCACAGCATCTTGGCGCCGGTGAGCAGCAGGAACAGCCCGAAAAAGTACAGGATCCAATGAAACTGTGCGACCAGCGCCGCGCCGATGAAGATCATGATCGCGCGCAGCACGATGGCACCGAGCACGCCGAGGATCAGCACCCGCTGCTGCGACCGCGCCGGCACCCCGAAATAGGTGAACAGCATCAGGAACACGAAGATGTTGTCGACCGCCAGCGCCTTCTCCACCAGATAGCCGGTGAGGAACTGCAGTGCCACCTGGTCGGCCAGTGCCGGCTCGACGGTACCGCGCAGGTACCACCACAGGCCGAGATTGAACACCGCCGCCAGCGCGATCCAGGCCAGCGACCACAGGATCGCCTCGCGGGTCGAAACCTTGTGCGGTCCACTTTGGCGAAGTACCAGAAGATCGACCGCGAGCGCCGCGATCACCAGGGCGGTAAAGACCGCCCACATCATGGGTGTGCCGATGCTGTGCATCCTTAAGCTCCGGTAGCGATACGCCTCGCCGCCGCGCACGACCGGGCTGGCCGGCGCTGACGGGCGAAGGTCTCGCTCGCAGGCCTTGATGGCCTGCCCACCGGACCGGGGTCTGCTGACCCGTGATGACGATCTCGGCGGCGGGAGCTACTCCCCTTCCACGCCGCGATTCTGCCACAGCTTCGTCTTCGCCGCGTCAAGACCGGGGGCGCCGCTACAATGCGCGGATGAACACTCCCATCCTGCCTGTCGTCCACCTCAAGATCGAGCGCCGCTCCAACCATCCCTGGATCTTCCAGAAGATGGTGGAGAAGCCGGCGGTCAAGCCCAAGCCCGGCAGCATCGTCGACATCGTCGATGCCACCGGCGTCTGGGTCGGCCGTGGTTTCTACAACGGTCACTCGCGCATCGCCCTGCGGGTGCTGACTGAAGACCCGGACGAGGCGGTCGACGAGGCCTTCTTCCGCCGCAAGATCAACGCCGCGGTCGCCTTGCGCCGCGAGTTGCTGCAGCTCGACGACATCTCTGATGCCTGGCGCGTGGTGCACTCCGAGGGCGACGGTCTGTCCGGCCTGGTAGTCGACCGCTATGGCGACTTGCTGGTGGTGGAGTTCTTCTCCGCCGGTGCTTTCCGTCACCGCGAGTGGATCTACGCTGCGCTTCGCGAGGCCTTCCCCGGCTGCCGCTTCTACTCGTTCGCCGAAGACCACGTGCAAAAGCAGGAGAGCTTCGACTTCCGCGCACCCGAGGCGCCGGCACCGAGCGTGATCACCGAGTACGGCGTGAAGTTTCGCGCCAGCCCCGGCAGCGGCCACAAGACCGGCTTCTTCGCCGACCAGCGCGACAACCGCGAGTTCCTGGCGCGTTTTGCCAGGGACAAGTCGGTACTCGATATCTGCTGCAATTCTGGCGGCTTCGCGATCTATGCCAAGGCCCGCGGCGGCGCGCGCGAGGTGACTGGCATCGATCTCGACGAGGAGATCCTGCAGATCGCCAAGGCCAATGCCAAGCTCAACGGTGCCGACGTGCGCTTCGTGCAATCCGACCTGTTCCCCTGGCTGCGCGAGGCGCATCAGCGCGGCGAAGCCTGGGACGTGGTGGTGCTCGACCCGGCCAAGCTCACCCGCGACCGCGAGCAGGTGATCCCGGCGCTGAAGAAGTACCTCGACATGAACAAGCTGGCGATGTCGGTGGTCAAGCCCGGCGGCGTGCTACTGACCTGCTCGTGCACCGGCCTGGTCAGCGAGGAGCAGTTCCTCGACATGCTGCGCCGCGCCGCCTTCTTCGCCGGGCGCAGCGTGCAGGTGCTGAAGGTCGCAGGTGCCGGCGGCGATCATCCGTTCGCGGCGCATGCGCAGGAAAGCCGGTATCTGAAGGCGGTGTTCTGCCGCGTTGATTGATGGAAAATCCGGCCATTGATGGCTGGGTCATTGCGGAGGGATCCGCGTAAGGAGATGCCATGAGCACTGACGTCAGCCGCGAACAGGCCGAGGCCGCCATCCGCACCCTGCTGCGCTGGGCCGGCGAGGATCCGGCGCGCGAGGGTCTGCTCGACACGCCGCGGCGCGTGGTCGATGCCTACCGCGATTGGTTTTCCGGCTATGGCGAGGATCCGCGCGAGTTCCTTGCGCGTACCTTCGAGGAGGTGGCCGGATACGACGAACTGATCGTGCTGCGTGACATCGGCTTCGAGTCGCATTGCGAGCACCACATGGCGCCGATCATCGGCGTGGCGCATGTCGGCTACCTGCCGCGCGGCAAAGTGGTCGGCATCAGCAAGCTGGCGCGCGTGGTCGAGACCTATGCGCGGCGCTTCCAGGTGCAGGAGAAGATGACCGCGCAGATCGCGCAGTGCATCGAGGAAGTGCTGGCACCGCTGGGCGTCGGCGTGGTGATCGAAGCCAAGCACCAGTGCATGACCACCCGTGGCGTGCACAAGACCGGGGTCAGCATGGTCACCAGCTCGCTGCTCGGCACCTTCCGCGAAGACTCAAAGACCCGCGCCGAATTCCTCGACATGATCGGAATCCGCGGCGGGCGCTGAGTAGCGGGGTGGGCGCGGGTAGCCGCTCCGCCGCC
>DASUOA010000262.1:0-11847 GCA_036276895.1 Arenimonas sp.
CGGCAATGGCGTGCTGCTGGGCGCCGCCAGTTTCTGGGAGGGCGTCGATGTCGCCGGTGACGCCTTGTCGGTGGTGGTGATCGATCGCCTGCCGTTCGCCGCGCCCGACGATCCGGTGCACGAGGCGCGACTCGAGGCGGAGCGCCGCCGCGGCGGCAATCCTTTCCGCGACGAGCAACTGCCGCAGGCGGTGATCGCGCTCAAGCAGGGCGTTGGCCGGTTGATCCGCAGTTTCGAGGATCGTGGCGTGCTGGTGCTGTGCGATCCGCGCCTGATCGGCAAGAGTTACGGCAAGCTGTTCCTGGGCAGCCTGCCGCCGATGCCGCGAACGCGCGATATCGAAGCGGTGCGCCGCTTCTTCGAACCTGTTGACGAGACCGCCGCATGAATCTGCTCGCCATCGAAACCGCCACCGAGGCCTGCTCGGTCGCGTTGCTGTGTCATGGCGAAGTGCGCAGCCGCTTCGAGATTGCGCCGCGTCGGCACACCGAGCTGGTACTGCCGTGGTGCGAGGCGTTGCTGGCCGAAGCCGGCATCGCCAAATCGCAGCTCGACGCGATCGCGGTAGGTCGCGGTCCGGGCGCGTTCACCGGCGTGCGACTGGCGGTCGCATTGGTACAGGGCATGGCCTTGGCGCTGGAGCGCCCGGTGTTGCCGGTTTCGACCCTGGCCGTGCTGGCGCAGGGCGCGCAAGCCGCGCCCGGATCGCGCGTGCTGGCGGCGATCGACGCGCGCATGGGTGAGGTCTATCTCGGCGCTTTCGCGGTGGATGGCGAAGGACGGGTGGCGGCGCTGGGCGACGAGGTGCTGTGTGCGCCGGCGCAACCGCCGCAGTTCGAAGGCCAGTGGTTGGCCCGTGGCACCGGCTTTGCCGCCGTCGAGGGGGCGCTGTGTGCGGCGTTGTCCGGTCGGCTCGATGCGGTCGATGCCGGGGCACTGCCGCGGGCTGACGACCTGCTGGCGTTGGCCGCGGCCGCGTTTGCGCGGGGCGAAGCGATCGCGCCGGATCTGCTGGAACCGGCCTACCTGCGCGACAAGGTGGCCCTGAGTCTGGCCGAGCAGCGCGCCGCTCGCGGCTGACGCGCTGCTCCGGCGCGGGTCAACGCTGGCGCGCCGAAATCACGTGGTAGCCGATCAGCGCGACGCCGGCGGCGACAAACATCAGGCCCCAGGTGGCCGGGTCCTGCGGGCCGAGGTCCATCAGTTGCTGGATGAAGAAGGCGATGCCGACCGTGGTCAGCACCATGCCCCACTTCAGGGCGCCGAGGCGGCGGCTCTGCTCGTCGGCCTGCAGCATGGCCTTGACCAGCTCCTCGGAGCCGTTGGTCTCGGCAAGGCGGCGGCGGACACGGCCATCGAGGATCACCTTAATGGCGTAGACGATGCAGATGAACAGGGTGATCGGGATCAACAGGGCGAAATCCATGGCGGCTTCCTTGGGTGGTGGCGGGGTCCGGGCGGTCTTGCCCGTTCGTAGCGATGGATACCGTGGCGGCGGGATCGGTTGCAGGGCTGCCCGACGATTTTTCCCATGACCGATGGCAGGGGGCACAATGACTCGTCAGCGAGGTGCAACCGTTTGTCCTCCAGCCGTATCTAGCGGGACATGAGCGAAGACCAGCCATTGGTGCAGGCGGTGCTGTCGGGGGCGCAGGGCGCCTTCGAGCAGCTGATGGCGCGGCACCAGAAATTGGTCTGGCACCTGGTGTACCGGATGGTGCAGCACCCCGAAGATGCGCGCGAGTTGAGCCAGGAAGTCTTCCTGCGTGTTTACGAGCGGCTGCACCAGTACCGCTACGAAAGTTCGCTGGCAACCTGGATCGGTCGCATCGCCTACACCACCACGGTGCGGCACCTGCAGAAGAAACGCCTGCCGATGCTCGACGTCATCGATGAGGACGACGGCGATGCCTCGGCCCTGCAGCAGGTCAGCGATGGCTTCGATCTCGAAGCGGCCTGTGCCGATGCCGAGGTGATGGCGCATATGGCGGCCTCGATCGACTGCCTGCCGGCGATCCAGCGCACCCTGGTCACGCTCTACCATATCGATGAACTCGGCATCGGCGAGATCGCGCAGATCACCGGCTTGCCCGAAGGCACGGTCAAGAACTATCTGTTTCGCGCCCGGCAGAAGCTCAAGGCGCAGTTGCAATCCCGCTTGGGAGAATTGGCATGAATCCGCGCAACCATAACGACAACGAACGGCAGCTGCAGGAAAGGGCCGAACAGGCCGAGCGTGCGCAGCACCCCGCCAGCGGTGATGCCCGTCTGGACCAGTACCGTCTGGTCGTGCGCGCTCTGGCTCGGCCGCTGCCGGCCGCGCTGCCGGATGATTTTCCGGCGCAGGTGATGCAGCGCATCCGGGCCCGTGAACAGCGCAGCGCGCGTGAAGACGTGATCGTCACCGGCTTGCTGTTGCTGTTGGCCGCGCTTGGTTTGGCGCTGGCCTATCCCTACCTGCTCGACGGCGTCGACCAGTTCCGCGCGAATGTGCCGATGGCCGATGCCTTGGCTGCCCAGGTGCTGGGCGGCGTCGGCCAGCTGCCATGGCAGATGCTGGGCATCGCCGGCGTCGGCATCGGGGCGGCGCTGACGTTGGAACGCTGGTTGAGCCGGCCCACATCGCCGACCACCTGAGCCTTCGACTCAGCGCAGCAGCACCAGGGTCGCCAGACCGAGGAAACTCAGGAAGCCGATCACGTCGGTGAAGGTGGTCAGCACCACGCCGCCGGCCAGTGCCGGATCGACATTGATGCGCTTGAGCGTCATCGGCACCAGCACGCCGGCCAAGGCCGCGGCGAGCAGGTTGATCACCATGGCACCGGCGATCACCGCGCCCAGCGGCAGGTCGCCGAACCACGCCGCCGCGACGGCGCCGACCACCACCGCCCAGATCGCGCCGTTGAACAATCCGACCAGTACTTCCTTGCGGATCAAGGCCGGCAGGTTGCTGCTGCCGACCTGGCCCAGCGCCAGGCCACGCACCATCAGGGTCAGTGTCTGGGTGCCGGCGACACCACCCATGCTGGCGACGATCGGCATCAGCACGGCAAGCGCGACGATCTGCTGCAGCGTGGCCTCGAAGCGGCCGATCACCCACGAGGCGAGGAAGGCGGTGGCGAGGTTGATGCCCAGCCACAGTGCGCGACGCCGCGTGGCGCGCGGCACCGGGCTGAACATGTCCTCGTCCTCGTCGAGGCCGGCGGCCGACAATGCCTGGTGCTCGGCCTGCTCGCGGATGATGTCGACCACGTCGTCGACGGTGATGCGGCCGAGCAGGATGTTGTTGGCGTCGACCACCGGTGCCGAGATCCAGTCGTGGTCGGAGAACTGGCTGGCCACTTCGTCCGATGGCGTGTCGACCGGAATCGCCGGTTGCTCGTCGTCGATCAGTTCGTTGATCGGGGTCGCGGCGTCGTGCGTCAACAACGAGGCGATCGCCAGCCGGCCGAGGTACTGGTGGCGGCGGCTGACCACGTAGAGGTGATCGGTATGCTCGGGGATCTCGCCGCGCAGGCGCAGGTAGCGCAGCACCACGTCGACGGTGACGTCGGCGCGCACGGTGATCACGTCCGGGTTCATCAACCGGCCGGCGCTGTCCTCGTCGTAGGACAGCACCTGCTCCAGCCGCTCCCGGTTTTCCCGGTCCATCGACTTCAGCACTTCGGCGACGACGGTATCGGGCAGGTCTTCGGCCAATTCGGCGAGGTCGTCGATGTCGAGGTCTTCGACCGCGGCGACGATCTCGTCTTCGTCCATGTCGGCGAGCAGGGCGGCGCGCACTTCTTCGCCGACGTGCAGCAGCACCTCGCCGTCGTCCTCGGCATCGACCAGTCCCCAGACGATGCTGCGCTTGGCCGGCGGCAGGGACTCGAGCAGGTTGCCGATCTCGGCCGTCGACAGCGAGTTCACCAGCCGCCGTACCGGGCCGAGACGGCCGCTGCCCAGCGCCTCGGACAGGAGGCGCAGCTGACGGGCGGTTCGGTCGTGGCGGACGGCTTCGGCCATGGGCTCTCCGGTGCAGGCGCGCCATTATCGGTGCTGAAGATGATGGCGGGAAGAAAATCCGCTACGGCGTGTGTTCGAGCAACCAGCGCTGGATCTGGCTGCGATCACGGGCGCGCAGCAGCAAGGGCGCGCGCTTGCGCAAGGCGGCGCGATCGCAGGCGCGGATGCGCTCGCGCATCGCCAGCAGGATTTCCGGCGCCAGGCTGAAGTCGGTCAAGCCCAAGGCCAGCAGCAGCGGCACGTTGCTCGGGTCGCCGGCCATCTCGCCGCAGACCGAGATCGGCAGCTTGCGGCGTCCGCAATAGGCGAAGAGTTGATGCAGCAGGCGCACCACCGCCGGATGCAGCGGCGAATACAGATCGCCAAGGCCCTCGTGGCCACGGTCGGCGGCGAGCAGGTACTGCACCAGATCATTGGTGCCGACCGACACGAAGTCGACCAGATCCGCCAGCTGCGGCAATGCCAGCGCCGCCGCCGGCACTTCGATCATGGCGCCGAGATCGACATGGGCGGCGACTGCCATGTCCTCAGCTTCGAGCTCGTCGCGCGCGCGCTGCAGCAGGGCATGCGCGGCGATCAGTTCCTCGCGGCTGCTGACCATCGGCAGCAGGATTCGCAGGTGGCCATCGGCAGCGGCGCGCAGCATGGCGCGCAGCTGGGTCATGAAGATCGCTTCGTGTGCCAGCAGCAGGCGCAGGCCACGCACGCCGAGCGCCGGATTGTCCTCGTCGCGCAAGGCGATGCCGCACTGGTCGGTTTTGTCGGAGCCCAGATCGAGCGCGCGCAAGGTTACCGGCTTGCCGTCCATGCGCCCGAGCAGCTCGCGATAGAGCTGGTACTGCTCGTCCTCGCCCGGTGGCTCGTTGCGCTGCAGGAACAGGAACTCGGTGCGGTACAGGCCGATGCCATCGGCGCCCACCTGGCGCGCCTCGCTGACGTCGAGCAGCGACTCGGCATTGGCCTGCAAGCGGATGTCGCTGCCATCGCGGGTGCGCGTCGGCTGCCGGATCAGTCGCGACAGGCGGATGGCTTCCTGCTCCAGCTCGTTGGCAAGCGCGCGGAAGTCGCGCAGGTCGTCGTCGTCGGGATCGAGCACCAGCTCACCGCTGCCGCCATCGAGCGCGAGCGCGTCGCCGTCGTCGGCCACCGCCAGCAGCTCGGCGGCGCCGACCACCAGCGGCAGACGCAGGCTGCGCGCCAGGATGGCGCTGTGCGACAGCGGGCTGCCGGCAGCGCAGACGATGCCGATCACGCCGTGTGCTTGCAGTTCCGGCAGTTCCGACGGCGCGACGTTGTGGCAGACCAGGATGGCACCGGCGAGGCCATGCGCGGCGTCGTCGTCGCGTCGTTGCAGGGCCGCGTGCACGCGGCCGACGACGTGGTCGAGATCTTCGAGGCGACTGCGGAAATAGTCGTCGTCCATGGCCGCGAACACCGATGCCAGCTTGTCGCGTTGCAACTTCAAGGCGTAGTCGGCGCTGTACAGTCCGGTGCCGACCAGATCCTCCAAACCGTGGCGCAGGTCGGGATCGTCGAGGATCATCGCGTGCAGGTCGACGAACTCGCCGACCTCATGCGCCAGTGCGCCATGCAAGCGCTCGCGCAGTCCGTGCAGTTCGGCGCGGGCGCTGTCGAGCGCGCGATGCAGGCGCGTCAGCTCGGCCGGTACTTCGTCGAGATCGATCCGCTGTTCGCTGACGGCCAGCGCATGCGGCTGGCGAATGCGCACCCGGCCGACGGCGATGCCGCGCGAGGCACCCTGGCCGAGCAGCAGGCGACGCATTATCCGCTGCCTGCCGGATGTGCCGGACTGGCGTGGGTTTCGCCCTCTTCGTCGAAGCGGCGTTCGAACAGATCGACCGCGGCGGCCATCGCCTCGGCTTCGTCGGCGCCGTCGAGGCGCAGGCGCACCGTGCTGCCGGGCACGCCCGCCAGCAGCAGCACGCCCATGATGCTCTTGGCGTTGACTTCGCGGTTGTTGCGGCCGATCAACACCGCCTGGGCGCTGAAGCCCGAGAGCAGCTGCACCAGCTTGGCCGAGGCGCGCGCGTGCAGGCCGAGCCGGTTGCGGATGGTGAGTTCGCGTTCGAGCATTCCCTAGGCCTCGTCCTGCACGATGCCGTTGCGTCCGCCTCCGGCGGCGGTGCGCGCCAGCTCATCGAGTGGCTGCTCCGGATAGTTCAAGGCACGCAGCAGCATCGGCAGCGACAGGCCGCTGACGCGGCGTGCGGGGGTGCCGAGCTGCGTCAAGCGTGCCGCCAGCCGCGCCGGCGAGGCGCCGTAAAGATCGGACAGGATCAGCACGCCATCCTCGCTCTCGACCTTGCGCAGCGCGGCGCTCGCTGCCGGCAGGCTGGGTTCGACTTCGGCCGCCCATGGCAGTTCGAACGCGTTGCAGCGCAGCGGCAGGCTGCCGAGCAGGCGCTGCGCCGCCGCCAGCAGCGGCGTGCCGATGCCTTCGTGGGTGACCAGGAGAATGCCGACGCTCATGACGGGAAAACTACCAGAGGCAAGGCGCGAACGGAGTCATTCCAGCTCGCGATGGAAGCTGAGCACGTCCTGCCGGCCCTGCGCCAGGCAGTGCCGCGCCAACTGCTCGGCGAGGTAGACCGAGCGATGCCGGCCGCCGGTACAGCCGATGGCGATGGTGACGTAGCTGCGGGTGTCCTGCTCGAAGCGCGGCAGCCAGGTGTCGATGAAGCTGCGCAGCGAGGCGAGGTACTCCTGTACCAGTGGCTCGGCATCGAGATACTCGCGAACCAGCGCATCGCGTCCGGACAACGGCCGCAGCCGTGCATCCCAATGCGGATTGGGCAGGCAGCGGGCATCGAACACGAAGTCGGCGTCGATCGGCACGCCGCGCTTGTAGGCGAAGGACTCGAACAGCACCGACACCCCCGCCGAAGCGCCGGCACCGATGTCGGTGATCACCCGGCGACGCAGCTGGTGCACGTTGAGCTCGGAGCTGTCGATGACGAGGTCGGCGATCGCCTGCAACGGCCGCAGCAGGCCGCGCTCGGCGGCGATCGCTTCGTGCAGCGAAAGGCCGTCGTGGGTCAGCGGATGCCGGCGCCGCGTCTCGGAATAGCGCTTGATCAGCACCTCGTTGCGGGTGTCGAAGAACACCAGCCGGTGATCAAAGCCGAGTGCGCCGACGGCCGATAGCCACTCCGGGATGTGTCCCAGGTCGTCGCTGAGATTGCGAACGTCGATGCCGACCGCCAGCCGCGTCGGCGCATGCGCCTTCTCGGCGACGTTGCGCACGAAGGCCGGCAGCATGTCCGCCGGCAGGTTGTCGGCGCAGTAGAAATCGAGGTCTTCCAGGGTCTTGAGCGCGATCGACTTGCCCGAACCGGACAGGCCGCTGATCACTGTCAGACTGGGGCGACTGCTACTGTCGGCGACGCTGCTCATCGATCGGCTCCGCGTTGCAGGAAGGCGCTGTGCCGGGCCAGGAAAGCGGCTGCAGGATCCTCGCCCTTGCTGCGCAGGATATGCAGGCGCACCGCCGCTTCGGTCAGCACCGCGAGGTTGCGGCCGGCAGCCACCGGCAGGTTGAATACCGGCACGTCGAGGTCGAGTACGTGGCGCGCCTGCGACTGCCCGGTGATGCGTGCCATCGCTTCGGCATCGCTGTCGCCGGCCTTGATCAGGTGCACGATCAGGCGCAAGTATTTGTTCCGCTTGACCGCGGTGTCGCCGAACATCTGGCGGATGTTCATCACCCCGAGGCCGCGGACTTCGAGCATGTCCTGCAGCACTTCGGGGCAGGTGCCGTCGAGCACGTCGGGCGCGATCTGGGTGAACTCCGGTGCATCGTCGGCGACCAGGCGATGGCCGCGCGAGATCAGCTCCAGCGCCAGCTCGCTCTTGCCGGCGCCGGAGTCGCCGGTGATCAGCACGCCGATCGAATAGATCTCCATGAACACGCCGTGCAGAGTCAATCGTGGCGCCAGCGCGCGCGCCAGGTGGTACTGCAGCAGGCTCAGCAGTTCGTGGCCGCGCTTGGGCGCCACCCACAGCGGGGTGTCGGTTTCTTCGGCGGCCTCGCGCAGGTCGGAGGGGCAGCTCTGGTTCTGGGTGATGATCAGCGCCAGCGGTCGCGGCGACATGATCTGCAGCAGTTTCTCGTAGCGTTGGCGGGCATCGAGCCCGTCGAGCCAGGCCAGTTCGGCGGCGCCGACGATCTGCACTTTGTTGGGATGGATGACGTTGAGGTAGCCGACCAGCGACGGCCGGCGCGAGAGGTGTTCGCCGCGTTCGAGCAGGCGGTGTTCGCCTTTCTGTCCGCCCAGCCAACGCAGGCCGAGGCGCTCGCGCAGCTGTTCGAACAGCTCGCGGGCGGACAGGCGCTCGCTCACGACTCGCCCGGGTGGGTGCTCTGCCACTCGACCAGCAGCTGGTGCAGCGCGTGGCTGTCGGCGGCATCACGCAGCTGCTGGCGGAAGCCGGCATCGCCGAACATCTCCGCGAGCTGCGAAAGCAGGATCAAGTGTTGATGGGTGAAATGCTCGGGCACCGCCAGCGCGAACACCAGATCGACCGGCTGGCCATCAGGAGCGCCGAAGTCGATGCCCTCGCCGAGCCGGACGAAGGCGCCGACGGCATTGCTGATCGCGGCACTGCGGCCGTGCGGAATCGCCACGCCTTCGCCGAGCCCGGTGCTGCCGAGGCGCTCGCGGCCGCACAGGCTCTCGTACAGGCTGCGCTCGAGCTCGGACCCGCCGCCCTCGCCAAGGAGGGCGGCGAGCTGCTCGAGCAGCCGCTTCTTGCTGGTGACGTGCGCCTGCGCGTGGATCCGAGCCGGCGTCAGCAGGTCGAGCAGGTGCATGGTGTCAGCCGAAGTTTTCCGAGCGGGCCACCGAATTACCGCGGTGGTGGTCGGTCATCTTTTCCTTCTCCTTGATGACCAGACGGTCGAGCTTGTCGGCCAGCAGGTCGATGGCGGCATACATGTCGGCGGCGACCGCCTCGGTGTGCAGCGACTTGCCGGCGGCATTCATGGTCGCTTCGGCCTTGTGCTCGAGCTTGTCCACCGACAGCAGCACGCGGGTCTCGAGGTGGTGGTCGAAATGCCGGCCGACGCGCGCGAACTTGTCATTGACGTAATCGCGCAGGGCGGGCGTCACATCCATCTGGTGGCCATTGATGTCGATCCGCATGGGGTACCTCCTGTTGGTCACGCGTGGCACGAAAACGCCCGTCGACCAGAAGCCGGCGGGCGTCGGAAAAATTTTCGGGGGGATGGCGGTTCGCCGCAGCCGGCGAGACGTTTGGGGGTCATCGAGACCTCAGCCGAGACGTTGCCGGTCGGTGGATGCGGGGATGTTCATCGCTTCCCGGTATTTTGCCACGGTTCGCCGTGCCACGGGGATGCCCTCGGCCTTGAGCAGGGCGGCGAGGCGGGCATCGGACAGGGGCTGGCGCGGGCTCTCGGCCTCGATCAACTTGCGCAGCATGGCCGAGATCGCCGTGGCCGAGGCAGCACCGCCCATGTCGGTGCCGATCCCGGAGCTGAAGAAATAGCGGAATTCGAAGGTGCCGCGTGGGGTGCGCAGGTATTTCCGGCTGGTGGCCCGGGAGATGGTCGACTCGTGCAGGCCGAGCTCCTCGGCGACCTCGCGCAGGGTCAGCGGGCGCATCGCCTCGGCACCGTGTTCGAGGAAGCCGCTCTGCTGGCGGACGATGGCACGGGCCACGCGCAGCAGGGTGTCGGCGCGGGTTTCCAGGCTCTTGATCAGCCAGCGCGCCTCCTGCAACTGGCCGCGCAGGTAGTGGTCGTCGTCGCGGCTGGCCTTGCCGATCAGGCCCTGGTAGTGGCGGTTGATCGCCAGCTGCGGCTGGCTGCCGGTCGCCAGCGCCACCTGCCAGTGGCCGCCGCGGCGGAAAGCGACCGCATCCGGGGCGATGTACTCAGGCTCGCGGCCGCCGATCTGGTTACCCGGGCGCGGGTCCAGCGAGCGCAACAGCTCGACCGCCACCTGCATCTCGGCCTCGACTTGGCCGAGCTGCTTGCCGAGACGCTCGGCGCCGAGACGGGCGAGGGCGTCGAGATGGTCGCGGCAGAGCTGGCGGGCGAGTTCGAGCCCGGGCGTGTCGGCGGCGAGCAGGCCCAGCTGCACCAGCAGGCACTCGGACAGGCTGCGCGCACCGACGCCGACCGGGTCGAAGCGCTGGATCAGGTGCAGCACGGCCTCGATCTCATCGATTCCCGCCTTCACTTCGGGCAGCAGGGCTGCCTGCACCGCGACGAGATCGCCCTCGAGATAGCCGTCGTCGCCGATCAGGTCGATCAGGGCCAGGCCGATGGCGAGGTCGCGCTCGCCGAGATGGCTGAGTTGCAGTTGCCAAACCAGATGCGCGTGCAGGTCTTCAGGGGCGGCGGCGTGGCGGTCTTCAACGTCGCCTTCGTAATGCGTGGCGCCGTTGCTGGGCCACGGCGTGTCCTCGAAGTCCAGGCGGGTTTCGGCCTCAACATCGCCGGCTGCAGCGGTCTCGCGGCCGTCGCCGTCGCCGTCGTCGCCGTCACCGGCAGCGATGGCTGGTCCGCCGGTGACCGGCGCATCGACGGTTTCCGCCGGCTCGAGCAGCGGGTTGCTCTCCAGCGCCGCGGCAACCTCGGCCTCGAGCTCCACCGACGACAGCTGCAGCAGGCGGATCGCCTGGCGCAATTGCGGAGTCAGGGTGAGATGGTGCCCGAGCCGGGTTTGCAGGGTCGCCTTCATGCACGCTCCGGGCCGCAGCCGAGTGCCGGACGGGTAATGCTGTCGATCAACGGTTTGCGTCGTTGACCTAGAGGCGGAAGGCGTCGCCCAGATAGACGCGACGGACATCGGCGTTGGCCAATACCTCGTCCGGGGAGCCCTGCGCCAGCATGGTGCCGGCACTGAGAATATACGCCCGATCGCAAATGCCCAGTGTTTCGCGGACGTTGTGGTCGGTGATCAGCACGCCGATGCCGCGTGCCTTGAGATGGCGAACGATCTTCTGGATCTCGCCGACCGAAATCGGGTCGACGCCAGCGAAGGGCTCGTCGAGCAGCATGAAGCGCGGATTGGCCGCCAGCGCGCGGGCAATCTCCACCCGGCGCCGCTCGCCGCCGGACAGGCTGGCGCCGGTCTGCGCGGCGACGTGGCCGACGTGGAGTTCATCGAGCAGGTCGAGCAGCTCGCGTTCGCGGCCGGCCTTGTCGAGGTCGTGGCGCAGTTCGAGCACGGCGCGGATGTTGTCGGCCACCGACAGCTTGCGGAACACCGAGGCTTCCTGCGGCAGGTAGCCGATGCCCAGGCGGGCCCGCTCGTGCATGGCCGCGCTGGTGATGTCCTGGCCGTCGAGGGTGATGCGGCCGCGGTCGGCCGGCACCAGTCCGACCAGCATGTAGAAGCAGGTGGTCTTGCCGGCGCCGTTGGGGCCGAGCAGGCCGACCACTTCGCCCGGTCGCAGCTCGACTCCGACGCTGTGGACGACCTCGCGCGACTTGTAGGACTTGCCGAGTCCGCTGGCCGCCAGCATCAGCCGCCCGACGCCTTGGGCAGGATCCGCATCTGCACGCGGTTGCCGTCGCCACCGCCGTCCAGGCGCCCGGTGCTCATGTCGTATTTGATCGTCTCGCCGCGCAAGTGGCCGCGCGGCTCTTCGATCTCGACCGCGCCGGTGAGGGTGACGATCTCGCTGTCCATGCGGTAGACGATCTGCCGTGCGCGGGCGGTCATCGGCTGGCCGTCGACTTTGACCTGGCGCAGCACGGCCGGGTTGCCGGTCAGGGTAATGCTGACCGGGTCGCCGCCGCGCCGCTGCACCACTGCCTTGTCGGCCTGTACGTGCAAGCTGCCCTGGGTG
>DASUOA010000263.1:0-5018 GCA_036276895.1 Arenimonas sp.
AGGTGCGGCATGCGCACGTTGAGCGAGTTGACGTTCCAACTGGCGATCTTCATGGGATCGATCTTATTGGCGTGCCCGTCGCATTACCATGCGCCGCATGGACTGGATCGACCTGCGCAGCGACACCGTGACCCGGCCCACCCGGGCAATGCGCGCCGCGATTGCCGCAGCCGAGGTCGGCGACGATGTCTACGGTGACGATCCGACGGTCAATGCCCTGCAGCTTCGGCTAGCCGAGGATCTCGGTTTCGCTGCCGCGCTGTTCGTGCCCAGCGGCACGCAGTCGAACCTGCTGGCGTTGATGGCGCACTGCCAACGTGGCGACGAGTACCTGGTGGGCATGGAGGCGCACACCTACAAGTACGAGGGCGGTGGTGCCGCCGTACTCGGCTCGATCCAGCCGCAGCCGATCCTGCAGGACGAGGACGGCTGCCTGCCACTGCAATCCATCGTCGCGGCGATCAAGCCCGATGACCCGCACTTCGCGCGGACGCGGCTGCTCTGCCTGGAAAACACCTGGCACGGCCGCGCCCTGCCCTTGAGCTATCTCGCCGAGGCCCGCGCCCTCTGCGACCGCCACGGCCTTTCGCTCCACCTCGACGGCGCGCGGCTCTTCAACGCGGCCGTCGCCAGCGGCGTGCCGGCACGCGCTATCACCCAGCAATTCGACAGCGTCTCAGTCTGTCTTTCCAAAGGATTGGGCGCGCCGGTCGGCTCGGTGCTGCTCGGCAGTGCCGAACTGATCGCGAGCGCCCGACGGTGGCGCAAGGTAACCGGCGGCGGCTGGCGACAGGCAGGGCTGCTGGCGGCGGCCTGCCTGTACGCGCTAGACCATCACATCGCCCGTTTGGCCGACGATCATGCGCGCGCAGCGACGCTGGCTCAGGCTTTGCGAGACCTTCCCGGACTAACAGTCACAGGGCAACACACCAACATGGTCTTCGTCGACCTTGGCGACACCGACCGCGCGGCGCTCGACGCGCATCTGCGCAGCGCAGGTGTGTGCGTCAGCATCGGCAACTCGCCGCGCTTGCGCCTGGTCACCCATCTCGATGTGGATGATGCCGGTTTGTCGCGGGTCGTGGCAGCGTTTCGCGACTACTTTTCGACGACCTGATTCCCCTTTGCGGACAGCTCGGAAGGTGGCTTGATACCCTGCACCGCATGCCGGACATCACCCAGCTGCTCAAGAGTGCCAGTGGCGGAGACAGCGACGCCGCCAACGAGCTGCTGCCGCTGATCTACGCGCGGCTGAAGGAACTGGCACGCCGGCAACTGGCACACGAGAACGACGCCCCCTCACTGGCGACCACCGTGCTGGTGCACGACGCCTACCTGTCCCTGTTTGCCGGAACCGATCTCGACTGGCGCGATCGCGGGCACTTCTTCGCCTACGCCGCGCGCGCTATGCGCAATCTATTGATCGACCATGCCCGGCGTCGCCTGACCGACAAACGCGGTGCCGGTGTGCGCCCGGTCGAACTGCTGGTCCAGGACCTCGAACAGCCAGACGACAGCGTGGATCTACTGGCACTGGATCAGGCGCTCACCACGCTGGCATCCACCCATCCCCGCCTGGTGCAGGTAGTCGAGCTGCGCTTCTTCGCCGGGCTGTCGGTGGAGGAAACCGCAGCTGGCCTCGGCGTGGATGCGCGCACAGTGCTGCGCGACTGGCGCAAGGCGCGCGCCTTCATCTACGACGCCATGGGCCGCACCGCGTGATCGCGCCCAGCGACGAGCAGGCGCGTGCACGCTGGCTGGACGCGCTGCTAGATCTGGACGAACCCGAGCGCGAGCGCGCCCTGGCCGATGCCGGGATTCCAGCCGAGTGGCGCGAGACAGGCGCCCGGCTGGCGCGACTGCTGGACGCCGAGGGCGTGCTGGATCGCGATCCAGCCGCGATCGCCCAATGCGTCCTGGGTGTGGAGACGACCGCCGCACCGGAATCCGAAGCGCGCGTCGGGCGCTACGTCCTGGAGCGCCTGATCGGCGAAGGCGGCATGGCCACGGTCTGGCTGGCACGGCACAGCGACGCCAGCCTCCCGCAACGCGTCGCGGTCAAATGCCTGCGCACGACTTTGTCGTCGCCGCAGTGGCGCGGTCGCTTCCTGCGCGAGCAGACCATCCTCGCCCGCTTCAACCATTCCAACATCACCCGCCTCATCGACGCCGGCATCACCGATGCCGGGATGCCCTACATCGTCATGGAGTATGTGAACGGGCTTTCCATCGGCCGCTATTGCGACGAACACCGCCTTGGCTGCCGCGAACGCGTGCAACTGTTCCTCAAGGTCTGCGACGCGGTCGCGTATGCGCACCGCAATCTGGTGGTCCACCGCGACCTCAAGCCGAGCAATGTGCTGGTCAGCGCGGATCACGAGCCGCACCTGCTGGACTTCGGCATCGCCAAGCTGCTCGACCCCACCGAGCTCGAGCGCGACTTCACCCGCACCGGGCTGGTGCCTCTCACTCCCGCCTACGCCGCGCCCGAGCAGTTCAGCCACGGCGACATCACCACCGCTACCGACGTCTATGGCCTCGGGGCGCTGCTGCACGAAGTACTGGTCGGCGCGCGTGCCACCCACCACCACGACGGACGCCTCCGCCTTCCCTCCGGTAGCGTGCCCGACGGCCCCGCTGCTGCGCGCGGCGGCAGCACGCCGCGCCTTCGCAAGCTCCTGCGCGGTGACCTGGATGCCATCTTGCAACGCGCCCTGCGCCGCGAACCCGAACTGCGCTATGCCCACGCCGGCGAACTGCAGGCCGACCTGAAGCGCTGGCTCGATGGCGCCCCCGTGCAGGCGCGTGTGGGCAACTGGCACTACCGGGCCAACAAGTTCCTGCGCCGGCACTGGCTGGCGATGGGCTTGATCGCATTTGCCATCATCGGCATGGGGTTGCTGACAGCGCTGAGTGTTCGCCAATCCACCCGCGCGGATATCGCCGCAACGTCGGCCATCAACTCCGCAGACCGGGCGCTGCGGAGTCGGGATTTCGTGCTCGACCTCCTCCACGACCTGCGGCCCGGCGCTTCCCTGCAATCGCCTGAGCGCCTGATCGATCGCGCCGCGCAACTCGCGCGCAGTCGCTTCGCCGCTGACCCGGAAACCCGCGCCGCGGTGCTGCTCTCCGTCGCCGAACTGAGTCGAGGTTACGGGCGGCTGCAGCAATCCCACGATTTGCTGCAGGAGGCCGCGGACATCGCTTTGTCGCTGCAAGGTCAAGCATCCGAGTTGTGGCTGGATGCCCAGGCACAGCTCGGCCATACCGCGTTCAGACGTGGCGACTACCGCAGCGGCAACGCAGCGCTGCAGGAGGCGTTGCGTCGTTACGATGCTGCCGGCGGTAAGTCAGGCGCCGCGCGCATTCGCGCCCTGCAGATACTCGGGCAACTCACCCTGCCGCTGGGCGACACCCGGACGGCCCTGTCGTTGCAACGCCAAGCGACGCAATCCGCGCGCGCACTGCTGTCCGAACGCGACCCGTTGCGACAGCAATCGCTGGAACTGTACGGCGAGGCGCTGGCCGCCTCGGGCCAGCTCGACGCGGCACGTCGCGTGCTGCTGGAAAACCTTGCGGCAGCCAAGGCGACCTACGGCGACAAGGACGTAGCGGTCATCAGTGCATTGGAAACCCTGGCGGTGCGCGAGTTAGAGTTCGACCAGCCGCAGCAGGCCAAGGCGCATCTGCTTGAAGCGAAATCGATCGCCGACGAGGTACTCGAAGCGCCGCACGTGATGCGCGCCTATGTCGAGAACTCGCTGGGTGTCGCCGAGCTTCGCCTCGGCAACAGCCACTCGGCGCAACAGGCATTCGAGCGCGCGCTGGTAGTGTTCTCGAGCTTGTACGAAGCACCGCACGCGATGCTCGCGGCCACCCACAGCAATCGCGGCGACGCCGCATTCGAGCTTTTGGACTATCCAGCGGCGGCCTCCGCCTACCTGGAAGAGGCCCGGCAACGGGAGGCCCTGCAGTCGCAAGGGACGCGTCCCGCGATCGGCGCCTGGTGTCGCGCCAGCGAGGCCCTGATGCACGCCGCGGCGTCGCATGCCCCCGACCCCCTGCAGCCCTGTCGCGATCGCCTGCGCGACGCGCCGGAGCTCGGAGACGAATACCAGGCATTGCTCGATGGCCTCGATGCCGAGTGGCACTGGCGCGCAGGCGACACCGGGAGGGCACGCGCGCTGGCCCTCGCAGCGCTCAATGGCATGGTTGCCGACGACCCGCAGCAGATCCTGCAGCCGCTGTTTGTACTGGCCAATCTGGCAGCGACGCGAAATGACGCGGCCGCATTGCTGGAGTACTCGTCTACCGCCCTCACGCTGACCGGTGTAGCTGCCCGCCCCTGCACCCGTTCCCGCCTGTTCAATCAGCTTGCCCAACTGAACGCAGCACTGGGTCACTCCGACATGGCCCGCGCGCTGCGTGATCGCGCACAGCCAACGACCTGTCTGTCAGCGCCGCAGCCGCGCCCGCCACTCCCCTGAGGCAGGCGCGGCTGCTCGCTCCTGTCACCGCGGTTTGATGCTCAGCATCGCTTGCCGGGTGACGCCGGCATGGCTCGCGGTAATCACCACAGATGCATTCTTCCTTCTTGCGGACACCGTGATCGGGAAGCTGGCCGACGTAGCCCCGGCAGCGACCGTGACACTACTCGGCACCGCCGCGATCCGCGGCTTGGCCGACTTCAACGACACCGTGAGCCCACCCGCCGGTGCCGGCGCCGTCAGCGTGACCGAGCCCGTCGAAGTGGCGGGAGCCACGACCGTCTGCGGCCACAACGTCAAGGTGTCCAGCGCGCGGTCCGGCACTGGCGCCGCCGGCTCGGCGGTGAACACGGTGGTCTTGCTGATCCCCGCATAGGTGGCCGACAGCGTCGCCATCGTGGTGGCCGACACCGCGCTGGTGCTGATCGGGAAAGCGGCACTGCTCTGTCCTTGCGGCACGGTCACGCTGTCGGGCACCGCGATGGCCATATTGGCGCTCGATAGGTCGACCACCGCACCACCTTCCGGTGC
>DASUOA010000264.1:0-2304 GCA_036276895.1 Arenimonas sp.
GCCGTAGCCGAACAGCAGCGATTCGGCCTGGTCGATGGCGACTTCACCCGCGGCATCGCGACCGAGTGCCACCACCAGTTCCACCTCGTGGTGCAGGTCGGCGGTGCCGGACGGGTAGGGAATGTCGCCGCCGCCGGGCACCGCGGCATCGGCCGGCTTCATGAAGAACACCGGCTGGCCGCGGTCGACCGCGGCGCCCATGTCTTTGGCATGGTCGGCGAAATTTCGACCGACGCAGTAGATGCGGTGCACGGGAAACAGCGCGTCGCTGCCGGCAACGGGGATCAGCACCGGTGCGATCGGCGGGAAGACCGTGGGGTTCATTTCAGCCTCCGGTGGCAAAGCCCGGAGTGTAGCCGGCACCCGACAATCGCGGGTGTGAAGCGTCGCTCAGTCGGTCGCTTCGCGACTACGCCCGCTGCGCGGGCTGCGCTGCACAGGGATGTGCGAGTGCCGCGCGCGTCGGATGCGCAGGAGCGGCCGCTTTCGCTGCGCGGCTTCGCCGCTACGCTCAGTGAAGGCCGAGGCGGGCGCCGTGTTTGTCGACCAGGCTGTATTCGCCGTCGATCACACCGTCCTGGCGCGCCGAGGCGGCCGGACGGCTGGCCAGCAGGCGGCGCGCAGCGGCAAAGCACAGCATGCCCAAGCCGATCACCAGCCCGAAAGTCACCAGCACCAACAGCAACGACAGCCCGAGCAACGCCACCAGCACCTTGAGCAGCGGATTGCGCGGCTTGCAGGGACGGTAGGCGAACAGGCGGTGGAGGCGGAAGGTCATGGGCGCTCGTGGCAGACTGCGGGCGACCGAGTATGGCGAGGCGCGTCGTGGAAAGTGTAAGCAGTTCGTTAATCGAGCTTCCGGCCCTGCCGCCCGAGGGACTGTCGGAGGCGGAGGTGATGCATGAGGGCGAGCGGCAATCGCTGATCCTGCTGCGTGAAGGCGGGGCGCTGCTTGCCTGGCTCAATATATGCCCGCATGCGGGGCAACGGCTCGACTACGCGCCGGGTCGCTTCCTGCGCGATCGCGAACAACGGCTGGTCTGCGCCGCACACGGTGCTTGTTTCGAGCTGCCCTCCGGCGACTGCGTGGCCGGCCCCTGTCGCGGGCAAGCGCTGACCGCGGTGGCGGTCCGCGTCAGAGAATCAGATTGACCACCAGCAGCACGATGCCGAGGTAGACGAAGGTCAGTGGCAGGCCGGTACGCCAGAGGTCACGCGGGGTGTAGCCGGCCGGGCCGCTGACCATCGCCAGCACCGGATTGGAGGCGCTGAGGAAGTTGTTCGAGGCCGATAGCGCCACCACCAGAGCGAAGATCACCGGCGAACCGCCGGCGGCCAATGCCACATTGATCGCCAGCGGCACCATCACGACGGTGGCGCCGACATTGCCGATCACCAGCGCAAATGCCGTGGTGATCAGCCCCACCGCCGCTTCCAGTATCCAGATCGGGACATCGAAGCCGATCCGTTCGAGGATCTGCTGCACCAGCCAGCTGGCGGCGCCGGTCGAATCCATGGCCCAGCCCAGCGGAATCAGGCAGGCCATCAGGAACACCGTTTTCCAGCCGATCGCGTTGTAGGCCTCGTCCATGTTCAACACACCGGACAGCAGCATGCCGGCGACGCCGGTCATCAAGGCGATCGGCACCGGCACCCAGGCCGACAGCGCCAGCACGATCGCCATGCCGAACACGCCCAGCGCCCACCACAGCTTGTGCGGCCGCTGCTCGTCCTTGGGGAAGTCGGTGACCACGACGAAGTCGCGGCTTTCGCTGGCCTGCGCGAGGTCGGTCCAGATCGAGTGGAACACCAGCATGTCGCCGGCCTTGATCGGCATCTGCCGGATGTCCTCGCGCCAGACCTGGTTGTCGCGGTTGATGGCGAGCAGCGAAATGCCGAAGCGCTTGCGCAACTGCAGCTGCGCCTGTGCTTTGCCGATGAAGCCCGAGGTGGGCGGAATCACCGCCTCGGAAATACCCGAGCGGCTGGGGTTGAACAGGTCGGCGAACTGCCGCAATCGGCTGGACAGGCGCAGCTGGTTGGACTGCGCCCAGGCTTGTACTGCAGCGCGCGAACCCATCACCCCGAGCACGCTGCCGACCCAGATCATCTGGTCGGCCGGCGGTGCCAGGCGCAGTTCGTTGCCGCTTTGCAGGGCCAGCAGCAAGGGCGCGTCGGTCATCGCTTCGGCCTCGCCGACCGAGGTGCCGACCAGGGGGCTTTCGGCGGTGACGGTGAGTTCGTAGACATCGCCTTCGATGCCGTAGGCCTTGGCGAAGTAGCTCTCGGTACGGCCGGGTGCCG
>DASUOA010000265.1:0-7275 GCA_036276895.1 Arenimonas sp.
TTCTATGTGCGCGAGCAATGGCAGGCGCAGGTGCAGGCGCAGACGCAGGCGGCGATGGATGCGCTGCAGGCGCGCATCCGCCCGCATTTCCTGTTCAATTCGATGAACACCATCGCCAGCCTGGTACGCAGCGATCCCGCCACCGCCGAGCGCGCGGTCGAGGACCTCTCCGACCTGTTCCGCGCCGCGCTCGGGGCCGATCGCGGCGAAGCGACGCTGGCCGAGGAAATCGAACTCGGCCGCCGCTATCTGGACATCGAAGGCCTGCGATTGGGCGGGCGCCTGCGCGTGCACTGGCAGCTGCCCGAGCCGTTGCCGATGCTGCGCCTGCCGCGACTGGTGCTGCAGCCGCTGCTGGAGAACGCCGTGCTGCACGGCGTCGCCCGCCTGCCCGAAGGCGGCCGCATCGACATCACCCTGCAAGTCGCCGGCCGCACGCTGGAGATCGTCATCCGCAATCCCGCCGCCGCCGATAGTGACCCTGGCCTGCACAACGGCCATGCCCAGGACTCGATCGCGCAGCGCCTGCGGCACCGGCTCGGCAACGGCGCACGCTTGCATGCTGGCCGTGAAGGCGCCGACTATGTCTGTCGCCTGCATCTGCCCCTGCCCTGATGAAACTGCTGCTGGTCGATGACGAACCGCTGGCGCGCGAGCGGCTGAAAAGCCTGCTCGCCGAGATCGGCGACTGCGTTGTGGTCGGCGAGGCCAGCAACGGCCGTGACGCCCTCGAACAGGCCGAGCGGCTGCATCCGGATGCGCTGCTACTGGATATCGCCATGCCGGTGATGGATGGGCTGGAAGCGGCGCGACACCTGGCGAAGCTGCCACAGCCGCCGCGGGTGATCTTCTGCACCGCCTTCGACGAGCACGCACTGCAGGCCTTCGAAGCCGCGGCGATCGACTACCTGGTCAAACCAGTGCGCAAGGAAAGACTGCAACAGGCGCTGCAGCGCGTGCGCGATTATTCCGGCGAGGTCGCCGCGACACTGCCGGAAGGCCGGCGCAGCCATATCAGCGCCCGCCTGCGCGGCAGTCTGCGATTGATCCCGGTGGAGGACGTGCACTACCTGCAGGCCGAAGAGAAGTACGTCGTGGTGCACCACGCCCGCGGCGAAGACCTGATCGAGGAATCGCTGAAGTCGCTCGAATCCGAATTCGCCGAACAGTTCCTGCGCATCCACCGCAACTGCCTGGTCGCCACCCGCGAGATCGTCGAGCTGCACCGATCGCCCGATGGCCATGTCCAGGCGCGGCTGCGCCACGGTGCCGAGCTGGAAGTCAGCCGGCGCTGCCTGCCGGCGCTGCGCGAGCGCTTGCGGCATCTGTAGGCGATAATCGGCGGATGCCGACCCTACGCCTTGCCACCCGCGAGAGCGCGCTCGCGCTCTGGCAGACCCGACACGTGGCCGATCGCCTGCGTGCCGCCCATCCCGATCTCGACGTGCAGCTGGTGCCGATGACCACCCGTGGCGACCAGATCCAGGACCGCCCGCTGGCCGAGATCGGCGGCAAGGGGCTGTTCCTCAAGGAGCTGGAAGTGGCGATGCTCGAGGGCCGCGCCGATGCCGCCGTGCATTCGCTCAAGGACGTGCCGATGCAGCTCGATGGGCCGTTCGTGCTCGCCGCCATCCTCGAGCGCGCCGACCCCTTCGATGCACTGGTGTCGGCGAAGTACTCGGCGCTTGACGAATTGCCCTTCGGCGCCCGCGTCGGCACCTCGTCGCAGCGACGGCAAGCACAACTGCGCGCGCATCGCCCGGACCTCAGCCTGCTCGACCTGCGCGGCAACGTGCAGACCCGTCTGCGCAAGCTCGACGACGGCGAGTACGACGCCATCGTGCTGGCCTGTGCCGGCCTGCAGCGGCTCGACCTCGGCGATCGCATCCGCGAGCGCCTGACCGCGCCGCGCTTCATCCCGGCTGTGGCGCAGGGTGCGATCGCGGTCGAATGCCGCGACGACGATGCCACCACCGCAGCACTGCTGGCGGCGCTCGACCATGCACCCACGCGCAGTTGCGTCAGCGCCGAGCGCGCCATGAACCGTCTGCTCGGCGGCAGCTGCCACGTGCCGATCGCCGGCTACGCCACCTTGAATGGCGATCGCCTGTCGCTAGAAGGCCTGGTCGGCGACGCCAAGGATGGCCGCAATGTCCGCGGTTACGCCAGCGGCCCGGTGGATGAGCCCGACAAGCTCGGCGAGCAGGTCGCCGACATGCTGCTGCGCCGTGGCGCCGACGCGTTGTTGGGCTGAGCGCGCCAGGGTGTGAGCCTGATGGCCTGTCGATGCGCCTGAATCGTGTACTGATCGCCACGCTCGTGCTGGCCACCGTGGGCGGTGCGTACTGGCATCGATCGCAGAACCCGGGCCAAGCCGCGCCCACGGCCACATCCGCGCTGGATACGTCATCGCCAATTTCACCCGACGATGGCGCAATCGCTGCGGCACCGGCACTGCCGCCGGCAGCGGCGGCTGCAACGCCATCGCTTGAGACGACCAGCGAAAGTGGCTTCGGCCCATTGCCGGCACTGGATGTTCCGCTGGCCGACGCCATGGCAACGCTCGAACACCGCGCCGCCGCCGGTGATGCCGCAGCCGCCTGCCGACTCGCCGCCGAACTGGCACGCTGCGACCAGCTGCGCTTCCGCCTGACCGACACGCAGCGGCGCCTGGACTGGGAGCAACAACGCATCGCGCAACGACCGGAACGGTCTGGCAACAATGACGCCTTCAAGCGGCATCTGGACAGCCTCACGCGATCGAGCGAACGCCTGATCACCGAGTCGCAGCATTGCAGCGGCGTGGCACCCGCCGATCCCGGGCGAATCGCCCAGCTGTGGCGGACAGCCGCACTCACCGGACATGGCCCGTCACTGCGCCACTATGCCTCCGGCAACGCGTTCCGGATGCGCGACACTCTGCGCAACCTCGACGCGCTGCGACGCTACCAGCAGGAGGCGGAGTCGCTGGCCCTGCGTGCGGCACGTGGCGGCGACGTGATGCTGCAGTTCACCCTCGCCAACGCCTACGCAGCGGGCGACGAGCAGGGCGGGCGCTACCTGCTCGCGCAGTCGGTGCAACCCGATCCGGCCCGGGCGCTGGCCATCTTCCTGCATCTGCAGCGTGCACTGCCGGACAGCGGTGTCGCCAATCAGCCGCGGATTGCCGACCTGCTGTCGCGCCGGATCAGCCAGCTGCGCAGCGAACTCAGCGCCGCGGATACCGCGCGAGCGGAAACGGAGGCATTGGCACTGCAGCAGGACTGGGCGCGCGCCGACTGGCCGGACTCACTCGACCAGCGCATGCTGGAAGCCGGGGCGACGCCCGCCGCGAGCCGCGAGTCCTGCGACGACGGCAAGTTCGCGAGCGAGTGAGGCGCACCTACTCCGGAAACAGCGGAAAGAACTCCGGTATCAACCACACCGCCAGCACCACGAAGATGATGTTGAGCGGCAGGCCTATGCGGAAGAAATCGGCGAAACGGTAGTTGCCGGCGTTGTAGACCATGGTGTTGGTCTGGTAGCCGATCGGCGTGGCGAATGCCGTCGAAGCGGCGAACAGCACCGCAACCAGGTAAGGCGTCGGGCTGACGTCCAGCGATACCGCGGTGGCCCAGGCGATCGGCGTCAACAGCACCGCGGCGGCGTTGTTGCTCATCACCGACGTGAGCAATGCGGTGATCAGGTAGATGGCGCCGAGCACCGCCAGCGGCCCGAAGCCGCCGACCAGGTATACCGCGCCATCGGCGATGCCCTGCGCCAACCCCGACTTCTGCATGGCGATGCCGAGGGGGATGACGCCGGCCAGCAACACGATCACCCGCCAGTCCACCGCCTGGTAAGCCTGGTCGTTGCCGATGCAGCGCGTCGCCACCAGGGCGATGCCGCCGAGGATGGATGAGGCGACGATCGGCAACACGCCGAAGCCGGCCAGCGCGATCGCCGCAGCCATGATCGCCACGGCCAGCAGCGCCTTGCTGCGAGGATACTGGCGATCGCCGCGCTCGTTGAGCACCACGAAGTGACTGCTGCCGCGCAGGGTCTCGATCTCCGATCCCGGGCACATCAGCAACAGCGCATCGCCGACGCTGAGCTCGATCTCGCGCAGCTTTTCGCGCACCACTTCGCCGCGCCGATGCAGCGCCAATGCGGTGGCGTTGTACTGGCGCTGGAACTGCGCCTGCATCAACGACTTTCCAACCAGCGGAGAGCCCGGCGGCAACATCACTTCCAACAGGCGTTGACCCTCGCGGTCACCGAACTCCGGTGCGTTGAGATCGAACTCGGGCACGATCTCCAGGCCCGCATCCTTCTTCAGCTGGCTGAGCTTTTCCCAGTTGCCGCGCACCAGCAGCACGTCGTTCTCGCGCAACTGCTCGGCGCGCGGCGACCAGTGCTTCTCGACCCCGCGCAACAACTCCAGCACGTAGACCGCGTACTTCTCGCCGAGCTGAGCGTCGGCCACCGACTTGCCGATCAACGGCGAACCGGACATCACCCGCAGCTCGGTCAGGTATTTGCCGAGCTCGTAGGCCTCGGCCAGCGGTGCCGGCGGATGGTGCGGCAGCAGCCAGCGCCGCATCAGCAGCAGGTAGACGAAGCCGACGCCCATGCAGATCAATCCGAGCGGCGTGAAATCGAACAGGCCGAAGCCGGGATGGCCGAGATCCTTGGCCAGTGAGTTCACCAGCAGGTTGGTCGAGGTGCCGATCAGGGTGCAGACGCCGCCCATCTGCGCCGCGTACGACAGCGGGATCAGCACCTGTGACGGCGATTGCCGGTTGGCCGCGGTAGCCGCCAACACCAAGGGCAGGAACACCGCGACCGCCGCAGTGTTGTTGACGAAGGCCGAAATCGGCCCGACCAGCACCATCAACAGCAGCACGAACAGCCACGGCCGGTGCACGCGCGCCAGCAGGCGGCCGATCGAAGCCAGCGCGCCGGTGTGATACAGGCCGGCACTGAGCACGAACATCGCCGCCACGGTGATGGTTGCTTCGCTGGAAAAGCCCGACAGCGCTTCCGCCGGCGTCACCAGCCCCAGCACCAGCAGGCTGGCCAGCACCAGCATGGCGACCACGTCGACCGAGAGCTTCTCGCTGACGAACAGATAGACGGAACCGACCAGCACCGCCAGCGTGAGCAGGGCGTCGACGGTCATGCGGCGGCAGCGGTGGTGCGGAACGAAGTCATGACGGCATTCTGCCCGCGCGAACCGGGAAGGAGGAGACTGGCGCAGCGACGGCGACCGTGGCAAGCCCGCGCTCGCTCTGCGATCCTTGCCACTGACCACTTCAGCAGCACATCCATGGACCGCTACGAGCGCATCCTCGCCCTGCACCGCCAGTTCAAGGCCGCCCGCTACCCGGTTGCCGTCCAGAGCCTGATGGACGAACTGGGCTGCTCGCGCGCCACCTTGTACCGCGACCTCGCCTTCCTGCGCGATGCGCTGGGTGCGCCGCTGGAAAGCGTCGAAGACTCCGGCTACCGCTACGACGAGGCGCATGCGCAGCGCTTCGAGCTGCCCGGCCTGTGGCTGAGCTCGGACGAATTGCACGCCCTGCTCGCCGCGCACCAGATGCTCGACCGCACCGGCCAGGGCGTGCTGTCGTCGGCATTGGCGCCGCTGAAAACGCGCATCGATGCGCTGCTGGCGCAGCAGGCGGGCGGGCGGCGCTGGCCGGTGGAGCGGGTACGGGTGATCGCCAGCGGCGTGCGCCGGCGCGACGAGACGGCATTCCGCCTGGTCGCCAGCGGCGTGCTCGAACGCCGGCAACTCGAATTCGACTACCTCGCGCGCTCGACCAATGAGCGCAGCCATCGCCGCGTCTCGCCGCAGCGGCTCACGCACTACCGCGACAACTGGTATCTCGACGCCTACGATCACGACCGCGAGGCGCTGCGCAGTTTCTCGGTCGACCGCATCAGCCATGTGCGCTTGCACGAGGAGCCCGCGCGCGACATCGCCGACGGCGAGCTCGACCAGCACCTGGCGTCGAGCTACGGCATTTTCTCGGGAACGCCCAAGGGCATCGCCACCATCGTGTTTTCGGCCAAGGCGGCGCGCTGGGTCGCCGACGAGCACTGGCATTCGAAGCAGGAAGGCCGCTCCCTGCCCGATGGCCGCTACGAGCTGCGCCTGCCCTACAGCAACGCCCGCGAGCTGTTGATGGACGTGCTGCGCTACGGTGCCGATGCGCAGATCACCGAGCCTCCGGCCTTGCGCGCGCAGGCGCGCAGCATGCTGCAACTGGCACTGGCCGACTATGAGAGCTGAGCCGGGCCGCCGCATCGCGTTGGTGCTGGGCTCGGGCGGCGCCCGAGGGCTGGCGCATATCGGCGTGATCGAAACCCTGCAGTCGCGCGGCTTCGAGGTCGCCGCGGTGGCCGGCAGCTCGATGGGCGCGCTGGTCGGTGGCGTGTTCGCCGCCGGTCGGCTCAGCGACTACCGCGACTGGGCCTGCGGTCTCGAGCGCGGCGACGTGCTGCGCCTGCTCGACTTCGCCTTCGGTCATCCCGGATTGATCCGCGGCGAGCGGGTGATCGGCGCCCTGCGCGAACTGGTCGGTGAGCACCGCATCGAAGACCTGCCGATTCCCTACACCGCGGTCGCCTCCGATCTCGACCGGCAACGCGAGGTGTGGTTCACCCGCGGACCGTTGTTCGATGCCATCCGCGCCTCGATCGCGATTCCGATGGTGTTCACGCCGCACCGCGTCGATGGTCGTGAGCTGGTCGACGGCGGCCTGTTGGCGCCGGTGCCGATCGCCGCGACGCGGGCGATGCGCGCCGACCGGGTGTTCACCGTCGACGTCAACAGCATCGGTCCCTGGCTGCCCACCATCGCGCCGTCGGACACCCAAGCACTGGCCGACACGCCTCGGCCACCGGACCCCGGCAATCACGAGGGTGATGCGTCCGGCCCCAGCCTGCGCGAACGCATGTCATCGCTGTGGCAGGGCCTGGTCGAGCGCAACGGCAGCGGCGGCGCCGAAGCCAGCAAGCCACGCGGGGTAATGGACCTGATGTCGCGCGCGCTCGACACCATGCAGGCGCGCGTCGCCCGACTGCAGCTGGCCATGGATCCACCCGACCTGCAGATCGAGATCGACCGCCACGCCTGCCAGTTCTACGAGTTCTGGCGCGCAAAAGAGATGATCGAGATCGGCCGCGCGGCCACGCTCAAGGCCCTCGACAACGCCGGACTCTGAGGCGGCCTGAGCGGACCGGGGTAGCCGCTCCGCCGCCCCCGGCGCGGCCGAACTCGGCCCCTGC
>DASUOA010000266.1:0-2456 GCA_036276895.1 Arenimonas sp.
TGCGCCGCGGCGGTGACCTGCATCGCCCGCACCAGGCCGCGCGGTTGCAGCTGTGCCAGCACCGCGCCGAAGAAGGCGATCACCAGCACCGCGAAGAACATCGCATTGGCCGGGTTCTGTTCGCTGCCGATGATGCCGACCGCAAGATTGACCCACACCGCGAGAAACCCGGTGCCAGCGGCGACGCCACTGCCGATCATGTAGGCGTGGCTGCGTGCCATGCGCAGTGCCAACTCGAACACGGCGCCAACCGAGCCGAGCAGCAGGCCCATCACCACGAAGTCGAAGGGCGACCAGTCGACCTCGTCGGTGAACTGCATCGCCACCGCCGGCAACAGCAGCAGGCCCGCAGCGCCAGTCCAGACCAGCCAACGCATGCGCCGCCAGAACGGATGCGTCCGCATCGGCACCGGCATCGGTGCGGCCGGCGCGTCCACTCCCGCCTTGGCGTACAGCCAGGCCGACAGCAGCCACAGCCCCACGAACACCGCGGTCACTACCGGCGTGAAGTAGCCAAGGGCCAGCACCAACGCACCGACCAGCACCTGCGTCGCGGCGGTGAGCTGCATCACCCGTGCCATCGCCCGCGCCTCGAAACCCACCACGAGCGCGCCCACAGCCGCCACCGCCAGCACCCCGGCGTAGACCAGATTCAGCGGATTGTTCTCGCTGCCGAGGATGCCGACCGCGCCGTTGATCCAGATCAGCAGGAAGGCCGCCGCCAGGGCGACCGCGCAGGCACCGCGATAGGCGTTGCGCGCGGCGTGCGGGGAGGAAGAGATATCGGAAGGCTGGGGTGTGCTCATGGCTGCATCTCCTGCAGGACGGGAGTCGCAGCGTGCCGGCAGGCCGTAGCGTCTGTCGTGAGCGGGATCTAAGCGGAGGCTGAGGATGCCGTGAGCATTTTGGATCGCGGCGTGATCAGGCCGCTGCCGCGGGTTGCCGCCGTCGCGCCGCCAGCAGCACCGCCGCCACGCAGCCCCCGAACACCGCGCCTTCGAGCGCACCGAGTGCAGTCTGCGCCAGTGGCCCGAACTGCGCCTCGCCGAACAGCGCGGCCAGCGGTGCCAGATCGAGGCGCGACTGCTCGAAGGTGGCCGTCACCTGCGCCAGGCTACCCGCCATCATCCGGCCGCCGGCTAACGACACCAGCGCACCGGCGAGCCCGGTGCACAGCGCCGCCAACTGCACCGGCCGATGCCCGCGCGGCACGTCGAAACCGCCACCTGCCAGCCAGCCCGCTGCCAGCGAGAAGCCAATGGCCGCGCCTTCGAGTCCACCAGTGATACCTGCCGGCGCGTGTCCAACCAGCAGCGTGAACACGTCGGAGCCGAGCAGCCGCGTCACGCCGCCGATCAACAGACCGCCCGCGGTCGCGCCCGCCAGCACGAGCACCGTCGAGCCGCCGAAGCGACGTCCGAGCGCCATGCCAGTACCGACACCGAACGCACCGGCCATGCCAACCAGCACGCTCAAGGCCAGCAACACCAGCAGCACCGACAGACTGCCGAGGCCGCCCGCCTGCGGCGCGAAGGCCAACAGCGATCCGTAGAGCAGGCCGCCGACCAGACCCGCGAGGCCACCGCCCGCGGTCGCCGCCAGTACGTCGCTCCACCACACCGGCAACGAAGCAGCGGCCGTTGCCCGTCGAGCCTCGCCCACACTCAGCTCCGCTCCACCGTTGATCGCATCGCCCGGCGCTTCCACCGTCACCTCGGCGATGAAGCAGTAGCCGCGCCCCGCCACCGTACGCACGAAGCGCGGCGCATTGGCGTCGTCGCCCAGCTGCCGGCGGATCTCCTTGATGCACTGCGTCAGCGCCGCATCGGTGACCACGCTGCCCGCCCACACCTCGTCGAAGAAGCGCTGCTTGCCCACCATCTGCCCCTGCTCGCGCAGCAGCAGGCACAGCGCGTCGAAATAGCGCGCATTCAAGGCCACCGGCACGCCATCGCGCAGCAGGCTGCGGCTGCCGGCGTCGAGCAGGAACTCGCCGAAACGGAAGCGGACGTCAGGCATCAGCAGGTCAACCGGCAATCCAGCGGCACCACCGTCAGTCTCTGTCCGCAGGCGGCTCCGAGGGCGCCGGCAAGGTCCGCAACGCGCGCGCGATCAAGCCGATGCCGGCCGACAACAGGCCCAGCATCATCAGCGTGTTGAACAGGCTGGTCGGCCGGAAATAGATATGCAGATTGGAAATGATGCCGGCCGCGATGATGGTCAGCCCGGCGATCAGCAGCAACCAGCCGAGCACCGAACGGCCGTTGAAGAACAACAGCCCGACGCCGAGCATGAACGGCAGCAGCGACAGCCCGAACGGGTTGTAGCCCCACAGCATCCAACCACCACTGGTCACCGTCACCTGGTTGACCAGCAACCACCCGCCTGCCACCGCGCAGACGAAACCGATCAGGAACTGGCCCGTTCCGCCGGGCGTGCCACCTGCACCTTGCATC
>DASUOA010000267.1:0-2359 GCA_036276895.1 Arenimonas sp.
AATTCCTCGACCGGCGACACCGAGACATGGGAATCGGAGCCGACGCCGATCCGTCCATCCGCAGCGAGATAGTCGGGCAAAGGGAACAGGCCGTCACCGAGGTTGGCCTCGGTGGTGGTGCAGATCGCAACCGTGGCACCGCTGTCGGCAATGCCGCGGACTTCACCGGCATCGAGATGGGTCGCATGCACCAGGCACCAACGCTGATCGACATCGGCGTGATCCAGCAACCAGCGTACCGGCCGGGCACCGCGACTCAGCAGGCACTCCTGCACTTCGGCAACCTGCTCGGCGATATGGATGTGGATTGGAAACGTGTCGCCCGCCACTGCCGCCAGCAAGGCGCGCAGTGCATCGGGCGGCACCGCACGCAGGCTGTGCACGGCGATGCCAACGCGCAGGAAGTCGTCCTCCTGTGCGCGCAAGCTCTGCAGCAGCGACAGGAATCCCTCGACGCTGTGGCCGAAGCGCCGCTGCCGCTCCGCCAGCGGACGCCCGTCGAAACCGCCGGTCATGTACAGCACCGGCAACAGCGTCAGACGGATGCCGGTATCGCGCGCGGCCTGGATGATCGCCTGCGCCATCGCGTCGCGCTCGGCGTAGGGCTTGCCGTCGGGCTGGTGATGCAGGTAATGGAATTCGCAGACCGAGGTGTAGCCGGCTTCCAGCATCTCGACATAGAGCTGCGCGGCGATCGCGTACTGCGCTTCAGGGTCGATGCGACCGGCGAAGCGATACATCAGCTCGCGCCAGGTCCAGAAGCTGTCTTCGGGATGCGTCTGGCGCTCGGCCAGCCCCGCCATCGCACGCTGGAAGGCGTGCGAATGCAGGTTGGCGACGCCGGGCAGCAACCACTCGACGGATTCGCCCCCAGCGGCATCGGCCGCCGTGAAGCGCCCCTGTGCATCGGTGGCAAGGGAGATACCGGATACCCAGCCATCGGGCGTCCAGGCGTTGCGTGCATGCAGTCGGTCCATGCCACGCATTCTAGCGACAGCCGCCCGCTACAATCGCCGCCATGAGCGCACTAGCTGGCATCACCGTCCTCGAACTCTCGCGCGTACTCGCCGGCCCCTGGTGCGGCATGCAGTTGGCCGACCTCGGCGCCGAGGTGATCAAGCTCGAACCCTTCGAGGGCGACGACACCCGCGGGCTCGGCCCGCCCTTTCTCGATGGCATCTCCGCCTACTTCGCCTGCTGCAATCGCAACAAGCGCTCGCTCGCGATCGACCTGCGCGCGCCGGCTGCGCGGCCGCTACTCGAAGCACTGGTCATGCGCGCCGATGTGCTGATCGAGAACTACCGCACCGGCACCGCCGAGCTGCTCGGCGTCGGGCACGAGCAGCTGATGGCCTTGAACCCGAAGCTGGTCTATTGCTCGATCTCGGGCTATGGCCGCAACGGCCCGGATGCGCTGCGCCCCGGCTACGACTATGTGGTGCAGGCCGAGGCCGGGATGATGGCGATTACCGGTCCGGCAGGCGGCGAGCCGAGCAAAGTCGGCGTCGCCTTGGCCGATCTGGCCACCGGCCAGAACGCCTCCACCGCGATCCTCGCCGCCCTGATCCAGCGCGGCCATAGCGGTCGCGGCCAGCGCATCGACGTCTCGCTGTTCGACACCCAGCTGAGCTGGCTGGTCAATGTCGGCGCCGCAGCGCTGTTTACCGGCAGCGACGCGCCGCGCTACGGCAACGCGCATCCCAGCATCGTGCCCTACGAAGCCTACCTCGCCAGCGATGGCGCCTTCGTGCTCGCCGTGGCCAGCGAGAAACTGTGGAAGACGACCTGCGAAGCGCTGCAACAACCGGCATGGATCGACGATGCGCGCTTTTCCAACAACGCCGCGCGCGTGCTCAACCGCCGGGAACTCGGCGCGGAGCTGGCGACGATCTTCGCCACGCAACCAGCGGCGCACTGGCTGGACCTGTTCCACCAGCGCGGCATTCCTGCCGCACCGATCAACTCGGTGCGACAGGCGCTCGATCATCCGGTGGCGAAAGCGCGTGGCATGCGCATCGAACTCGGCGGCCTACCGCTGGTGGGCAGCCCGCTGCATCTGTCGGATTCGCCGGTCGACTACCGTCTGCCGCCGCCGCGCCTGGGCGAGCACAGTGATGCGATTGCGGCGGAGTGCGGTTTTGACGGCGCACAACTGCGTGCGCAGGGAGCAATCCGATGAACCGCTGGGACGGCCTGCTGCTCGACGCCCGCCTCGCCACCTTGCGCGAAGATCTAGGCCCTTACGGCGCCATCGACAACGGCGCGATTGCCTGGAAGGACGGCCGCATCGTGTTCGCCGGCCCTAGAGCGGAACTGCCCGACGAGCCGGCCACCTTGGCGCGCGAGGTGCATTCGGTTG